>NZ_JBIRYZ010000002.1:0-249662 GCF_044390325.1 Streptomyces sp. NPDC018964 | reverse complement strand
GGTTTTGGGGGGGGGCCGGGGGGGGGGGGGGGGGGGGGGGGGGGGGGGGGGGGGGGGGGGGGGGGGGCCCGGGGGGGGGGGGGCGCGGCACCCTAGGGGAGTGCCGCGCCCCGTTTCTTGGAGCGGCTCACTCGTAGGCCGCGAACGCCTTCGTGAACGCGAACTCGTCCTGGAGGATCGAGCTGCAGGTGGGGTCGGCGGACGGCTTGGTGCCGCCGGCGCACTGCTGGTCGCGGGTGCCGGACCACATGGACAGCCAGCCGAGGCCCTTGGACTTGGCGAAGTTCACCAGCTGGGTGGCGTCGTCGACCTTGAAGACCTCGGTGACGACGTCGTTGACGCCGATCATCGGGGTGACGGCGACCGTCTTCCACGCCTCGGCGTCGCTCAGTCCGAGGACGCCCTTGATCTGGGCCTGGGTGGCGGTGGCGGCCTGCTCGGCGTAGGTGCCCATGTCGCCGCTGTACGCCGGTCCGTAGTCCATCGCCATGATGTTGACGGCGTCGATCCGCACGCCGTTCTTCTTGGCGTCGGCGAGCAGGTTCACGCCGTCCTGGGTGAGGCCCTCCGGCATCACCGGGAGGGTGAAGGAGACGTCCAGGCCGGGGTGGGCCTTCTGGAGCGTGGCGATCGCCTGGGCGCGGCGGGTGTTGGCCGCCGCGTCGGGCAGGGCGCCGCCCTCGACGTCGAAGTCGACCTTGGTGAGCTTGTAGGTGTCGACGACCTTGGTGTAGGCGGCGGCGAGCGCGTCCGCCGAGGCGCAGGTGGTGCCGAGTTCGGAGCCGGCCGCGCCGCCGAAGGAGACCCGGACGTCGCCGCCCCGGGCGCGCAGCGCGCCGATCTGGTCGGCCACCGCGTTGTCGCCGAGGCCGCTGACGCCGCCCCACTTGGGGGTGCAGCCGCCGCCGTCGGTGATGAAGGCGAGGTTGTAGTTCTTCACGCCGGTCGCCTCGGCGCTCGCGACCAGGTCGAAGGCGGGGAAGAGGGAGGTGTCGACGTAGGGCGCGAAGCCGGCGGCGGTGCCGTTGCCGGTGCCGGTGGACTCGGTGGGTTCGGCGGTCGGCTCCTCGGGCCGGGTCGGCTCCTCGGTGGGGGTGGGCTCCTGGGTGGGGGTGGGGGCGTCGGTGGGACGGCCGCTGGGCTCCGGCGTGGGGCCGCTGTCCGCGGAGCACTTCGCGCCGTCGACCAGGCAGCCGGCCGGGTCGCCGGTGCCCTTGGCGACGAAGCCGACGGTGACGGACTCGCCGGCGGCCAGGCCGTCGGTGTCCCACTTGGCCGGCCGCACGGTGACGTGCCGGCCGCTCACACCGGCCTCGGCGTTCCACAGCGAGCCGAGCTCGGTGCCGGCGGGCAGGTCGAACTCCAGCTTCCAGTTCTGGTTCCGCTCGCCGCTGTTGTTGGTCACCACGTACTGGGCGGTGTACCCAGTCGACCACTCGCTGGTCCTGGTGTACGCCGCGCCCACGCCGGCCGCCTGGGCGGTGCTGGTGAACAGGAACGCGCCGCCGCCGGCGACGGCCGCGGCGGTCACCGCGCCGATCGCCTTGTTCCTGCCGCTGATCCTGCGCCGGTGCGTGCTCATCGCGTGCCTGCCTTCGTTGCCGTTCGGGGGGTGCGGCAGCACGCTAGCGAGCCGGATTCGGACAAAGTTCCTGATCCGGAAGGCCGTCGAGGATCTTAGGGTGCGCTTAAGGAAGGGATCGGGGCCGGTTAAAGGACGCCACCAGCCGGCCCGGTCCGCGCCGCCGCCGCACGCTCCCGCGGTGCCCGCGCCGCCGGGGCGCCCGTTCGCGTCCGTCGAGCTGGATCCAGATCCGCACCTCGGTCCCGCCGAGCACGGACGAGCCGATCCGTACGTCCCCGCCGGTGGACTCGGCGAGCCGGCGCACGATGTCCAGACCGAGCCCGGTGGAGCCGTCGCTGCCGGAGCCCCGGCCGCGGGCCATCGCCGCCTCGGGGTCGGGTATGCCGGGGCCGGCGTCGGAGACCAGCACGATCACCGCGTCCTCGCCGTTGTGCACGTCGACCGCGAACGCGGTGCCCTCGGCGGTGTGCCGGAAGACGTTGCCGAGCAGCGCGTCGAGGGCGGCGGCCAGGTCGGTGCGGGCCACGGGGATGCGCACCGGCCGGTCGGCGCCGGCCACCCGCCACTTGCGGCCCTCGTCCTCGGCGAGCGCCGACCAGAACGCCATCCGCTCGCGCACCACTTCGGCCGCGTCGCAGCCGGCGCCGGGCCCGGCGGCCGCCGTCTGCGGTTTCGCCTCGCGGGCGGTGCGGATGATGGTGTCCACCTCCCGCTCCAGCTGTTCGACCGCCGTCCTGGTCTGCTCGGCGGCCGGACCGTCGCCGAGGGAGGCGGCGTTGAGCCGCAGCACGGTCAGCGGCGTACGCAGCCGGTGGGAGAGGTCGGCGGCCAGTTCCCGCTCGTTGGCGAGCAGTTGGACGACCTGGTCGGCCATGGAGTTGAACGCCACCGCCGCCAGCCGCAGTTCGTGCGGCCCCTCCTCGGGCACCCGGGCGCCCAGCTTCCCCTCGCCCAGTTCGTGCGCCCCCTCCACCAGCCGCTGCGCGGGCCGCACCATCCGTACGCCCAGCCGGTCGGCGACCGCGACCGAGCCGAGGATCAGCGCGACCCCGACCCCGGCGAGCACCGCCCAGGCCGTGCCGACGCCGTTGGTGACCTCGGACTCGGGCACGAACACCTCGACGACGGCGATCTCACCGCTGCTCAGCGCGACCGGCTGGAGCAGGGCCGAGCCGCCGGTCACGGGGGAGGTGGAGACGCGCCCCAGTTCCCGCACGGCCGCGATGTCCTCCTCGGTGGCCCGCCGCTCCCCCATGTCGAGGGACTCGCCGCCGTCGCCGGCCGGGATGTGCACGGCCATCGCGGCGTCGGAACCGACGGAGGCGACGACGCGTTCGAGCTGGTCGCGGTCGGTGGTGATGGACAGCGCGGGGGCGACGGCCGCCGCCTCCCGCTCGGCGTTGGAGAAGGCACGGTCACGGGCCATCTCCCGGATGACCAGACCGAGCGGCACCGCGAAGGCGACCACGACCATCACGGTCACCGCCAGCGACACCTTCACCAGGGCCCATCTCATCGCGGCGGCTCCGCTCCGGGCATGTGCGGCGCCTGCGCGGCGGGGGGCTCCAACTTCACGCCGACGCCCCGCAGGGTGTGCAGGTAGCGGGGCCGGGCGGCGGTCTCCCCCAGCTTCCGGCGCAGCCAGGACAGGTGGACGTCGATGGTCTGGTCGTCGCCGTAGGACTGCTGCCACACCTCGGCGAGCAGTTCCCTGCGGGGGACGACCACACCGGGGCGTCCGGCGAGGAAGGCGAGCAGGTCGAACTCGCGCCGGGTCAGGTCGAGGCGTACGCCGTCCAGTTCGGCCTGGCGGCGCAGCGGGTCGACGGTCAGGCCGCCGACCCGGATGACCGGGGAGGGCGCGGCCTCCCCTCCGCCGGCCCGGGCCCGGCGGAGCACGGCCGACATCCGGGCCGAGAGGTGCTCCACCGAGAAGGGCTTGGTCAGATAGTCGTCCGCGCCGGCGTTGAGGAGCCGTACGATCTCGGTCTCGTCGTCCCGGGCGGTGGCGACGATCACCGGTACGTCGGTGATGCCGCGCAGCATCTTCAGGGCCTCGGAGCCGTCGAGGTCGGGCAGTCCGAGGTCGAGGACGACCACGTCGAAACGGTGATGGGCGACCTCGCGCAGCGCCTCCAGCGCCGTGCCCACACTGCGCACGGTGTACGAGGCGTCGGTGAGCTGCCGGATGAGCGCCGAGCGGACGAACTGGTCGTCCTCGACCACGAGAACACTTGCCATGCGCCGCACCGTACGCCATGCCGGGCGGAGCGGGCGCGGGCCTGTGGACAACTCCGGAAACCTCCGCGGCCACGACACTCCTGAGGTGGATGAGGCAGTATGGCCCGACGATGCGCAGAGGACTCGTACACGTACTGGCCTGGCTGCTCGCCACGGGCGCGGCGGTCACGCTGTCATGGTGGGGTGTCAGCACGGTGATGGAGGGCACCGCCTACGACCCGCCCCGTGCCCTGCCCATCGCGGCGGCCGGGGAGAAGTCGCAGGCGGTGTCGTCCTCGACGCGGCGGCCGCCGGAGGCGGAGCGGCGTTCGAAGGAGCCGGCGGAGGCGCGGAGGCCGTCGGCGAAGCCCGACGTGGCGTCGTCCCCCGCACCGGAGCCGAAGCCGTCCCGGACCTCCGCGCCCCCGCCCTCCCCCTCTCCCTCCCTCACCGCTCCGGCCGCCTCCGGCCAGGTGAAGGGCTACGACACCGAGGGCGGCCGGGCGGTGTTCGACCTCGGCGAGACCTCCGCGTCGCTGGTGTCGGCGACACCGGGGGCCGGCTGGTCGATGCAGGTGTGGAAGACGGAGTCGTGGATCCGGGTGGAGTTCTCCTCGGGCGCGGACCGGGTGTCGGTCTTCTGCACCTGGCACGACGGGCCGCCGCGGGTGGAGATCGGAACGTACTGAGGGGTGTCCGGCCCTTCCCGGTCAGTCCCCGAAGGGTTCGGGCAGGGTGAGGGCGGTGTGGGCCGGGCGCCCGGTCCGCGGCGGCGGGGCGGTGAGGCCGCGCAGTCTGCCGTTGCGTTCCTCCAGGGCTTCGGCGGTGACGGGGAAGAGCGATCCGCCGCCCTCACCGACCTGCGCCTGGTTCAGTTCGACGAATCCGCGGACGTCGCGTTCGTAGGCGGCGAAGGCCGCGGTGTGGTCGCGGTGGGCGGCCAGTGATCCGGCGAGCACGTAGGCGCCGACCAGGGCGAGGCTGGACCCCTGCCCGGTCAGGAACGACGGGGCGTGGGCGGCGTCGCCGAGGAGCGCGACCCGGCCGCGGGACCAGCGCGGCATGCGGATCTGGCCGACGGTGTCGAAGAACGGGTCGTCGGCGTGGCGCAGGGCGGTGAGCACGGCCGGGACCTCCCATCCGTCGCCGGCGAAGGTGCGGGCGACGAGGTCGTGTCGTGCCTCGGGGTCGCGGAGGACCTCGTACGGCGGTTCGGGGCGGGCGAAGGTGAGGAATGCGTGCAGTTCGTCGCTGTCCCCGACCGCGTAGAGCGCCGCGGCCCTTCCCGGGGTGTTCCAGAGGAGCACCTCGTGGGAGAGCCCGAGGGTGTTGGGCATGGTGAACACGGCGAAGCAGTACCCCAGGTAGCGGTGGAACCGCCGCTCGGGGCCGAACACGAGCTCCCGGGTGCGCGAGTGCAGTCCGTCCGCGCCCAGGACCACGTCGAAGCCGCGCCGCAGGCCGCTGCGGAAGGTGACGTCGACGCCGTGCTCGTGTTCCGTGAGCGTGTCGACGGAGTCGTCGAACACGAACTCCACCTCGTCGCGGACGGTCTCGTACAGGATGTCCGCCAGGTCCCCGCGCGTCACCTCGACGTCGCGTCCCTCGACCCCGCCGGCCACCGCCTGTGGGTGAACCACCGCCACCTCGCCGCCGTCGGCGTCGAGGAAGGTCAGCCGGCGCGACGCGATGTGCGCTTCCCGCAGCCGCGGCAGGATCCCCATCCGGCGGGCCACCTCCACCGCGGTGCCGCGCACGTCGACCGGGTATCCGCCGCCCCGCGGCGCGCCGGCCTTCTCCACCACGGTCACCTCGAATCCGTACCGCCGCAGCCAGTACGCCACGGCGGGACCCGCGATGCTCGCGCCGGACACCAGGACCGTGCCTTTCGGTGCGTTTCCCGTGTTCATGCGTCAACTCCCTTGACTGTATTGATCAATACGAAATGTTCCGGGGAACGCGGAGACCGGCTCGGACCGCCTCGTACGCGGGGAAACCGTCGTCCGCTTCCGTGGGTCTTCTCGGGGGGGCCGTCACGCCGTGTCCCGCGCGGGGCCGGGCGACGGCGTGCCGCGGCCATGGCGTGTGCTCCGCACGAGCAGGACGGCCAGCACCGCGGCGAGCGTGAACGCGCCGGAGGCGAGCGCGACGTAACCGAACACGCCCGTGGCCGAGTTCACCGTCTCGCCGTCGACGACCACGGCGGTCGACTCGAGCACGGCCGCGCCCACGAAGTCCAGCACCACCGCCCCGATCGAGACCATGACCATGACCAGGCTGGAGACGATGCCCTGCCGTTCGGGGGCGGCCAGGCCGCCCGCCATGTTGAAGCCGGACGTCCCGAGCGCCCCCACCGTGACGCCCAGCAGGAATCCGCAGCAGAGCGCGACGGGGAGCCGGGAGACCCCGAGGAACATCCCGAGGGTCACCACCGTTCCGAGCATGACCGCCCCGGCCAGCGTCGTGGCCGGTCCGACGCGTGCGGCGAGCCATCCGGCCGCCGGGCCGCCGAGCGTGACGCCGAGTCCCGGCGCCGCCAGCAGCAGTGCCACCGATCCCTGGCCGGCGAGCCCGTACCCGAGGTCCTGGCCCGCCGGGACGTCACCGACGAGGGGGATGAGCTGGAGCATGCTCTGGTAGGAGCCGGCGGCGAGGAAGACGACGAGGAGGGTGAGCACCAGGGGCCCGCCGAGGTTCCTGACGTCGATCAGGGGGTCGGGTTTCCGGCTCGAGACCAGGAACCACCTGGCCAGTGCCGCGACGCCGCCGACGAGGAGGGCCAGCGGGCCGCCGGCGAGCCAGCCGAGGGCCGAGCCCAGACTGACGTAACCGAGCACCCCGGCGAGACCTCCGCCGAGGAGGAGGGCGCCGCCGACGTCGATCCTGCCCGGTGTCCTGACCGGGGATTCGGGAACGACGGCGCGCACGCAGACCGCCATCACCGCCGCGACAGCGGCCGACAGGAGGAACAGGACCTGGAAGCCGGACTCCGCGGCCAGTTCCTCGACGAGGAAGCGGGAGGCGATGTTGAGCACCGCGGAACCCGAGGTCACGACGCCGACGACGATCATCGCGGTGCGGGGCGCGCAGACGCTCCGGACGATCGCGACGGAGAGGAACACGGCCGCCAGGGCCGCCCCCTGCAGCACACGCCCCACCACGAACACCCAGAGGCCGGGCGCCACGGCGCACACGAGGGCGCCCAGGCAGCTGATGAGCAGCGTCAGCACGAGCACCCTGCGCCTGCCGTGGATGTCGGCGCTCTTCCCGAGCAGGGGCGCCCACAGCACCCCCGCCAGCATCGCGGTGGCGTTGAGCCACGCCGCCTGACCGGTGCCGAAGTGGTCGAGCATCTCCGGGAGGACGATCAGCGGCGCGGTGACGGCCGAGTCGACCACGAAGTTCACCAGGGCCAGGACGACCACCAGGCCGACGAGCCGCCCGCGCCCTCTCGTGCCCGCTCCGGTGCCGGTGCCTGCCGCGCCGGTGCTTCCGGCGTCCGTGCTTGTGGTCCTGCTCTTCTGCTGCATGGGGGACTCCTGCATGGGGGACTCCTTACGGAAGGTGCGACCGCGGCGGGTCTCAGGCATCCCGGTCGCGCAGTACCGCGCGGGCCGGGAGGGTCACGGCGAGGAGGCCGAAGGACACCGCGGTCGCGGCGAACGCCGCGTACAGCAGCGGGGGCACGTGCGGGGACTCGCCGGTCAGGCCGCGCATCATCGGGGTCAGCGTGATCATGGCGATGGCGGTGCCCAGGGCCACGCCCGCCGCCGACACCAGCAGGCTCTCCCAGCCGAGCATGCGCAGCACCTGGCGGCGGGTGGAGCCGACGAGGCGGAGCACGGCCAGTTCGCGACGGCGGTCCAGGACCGTCATCACCAGGGTGTTGACCGCGGCGACGGCGGCGAAGCCGCCCAGGACGGCGGCCATCATGTGGTTCGCCCAGGCGCCGAACTCGCGGTCCACGTTCCGTGCGAGCGCGTAGCCGGAGGCGTCGGTGACCTCGCCGAGCGCGGTGAGCGGCTCGGCGTCGCCGCCGCTGACCAGCAGCGTGTCGGCGAAGGCCGACGTGACGTGCCCGTCCAGGGACGCGCGGTCCATGGTCACCGCCGGCAGGCCCAGACCACGGCCGTAGACCGCGACGACCCGCGGGGCCGCCTTCGTGCCGTCGGGGAGGAGGAGCGCCAGCTCGTCACCGAGGCCGACCTTCGCGGCGGTGGCGAGGGTCTTGTCGACGGCGATACGGCCCGGCCCCACCCGGTCCAGGCTGCCGTCGCGCACGTCCAGGTCCTGGACCTTCGCGAGCTGCGCGCCGGAGCCCGAGACGCCCTGCGTCGCCATCCCCTGCAGCGAGGTCTCGCCACCGCCGCGTACGGGCACCAGCACCTGCGTGTTCAGCAGGCTCACGGCCGCGTCCACGCCCGGGGCGCGGGCGGCGCGGTCGGCGGCGTCGGCGGGCAGGCCCGCCGCGTCGGTGACGACGTGGTCCGCCGTGACGCCCTCGCGGAGCTGCTCCGAGGAGACGTGGCTCTCGCTGGTGTGCATGAAGACCAGCGTCGACGCGAAGGCCATCGCCAGCACGATCGGAGTGATCGCGGAGGCCAGCCGGCGGGAGTTGACGCGCGAGTTGGCGGCGGCCAGCGACGCGGAGGCGTCGCCGCCGCGCAGCAGCAGCCCGAAGAGCGCCGCGCACAGCCGCGCCAGGACCGGCCCGAGCAGGGCGACGGCCAGCATGAAGAGCATGACGACACCGAGGGAGGCGTTGGCCGCGTCGGAACCGGCGGCGGAGGCCGCCACCCCGGCGAGCGCCGCACCGCCGCCGACGGCGGCCAGCCCGAGGACCGTACGGACGACACCCGGCCGCAGCCGCTCCACCGAGGCCTCGGCGAGCGCCTGGCCCGGCTTGATCCTCGCGGGCCTGCGCCCGGCCGCCCAGCCGGCACCGAGCGCCGTGAACAGCCCCACCCCGACGGCGGCCAGCAGCGGGAACCCCGAGACGTGCAGGTCGACCGCCTCCGGAACGGCCCCGCGGTCCCGCATCTGGCCGAACCACCAGTGCGCGAGCCCGATGCCCGGCAGGCAGCCGAGGAGCCCGGCGAGCGGGGCGACGAGCAGCGCCTCGGCGGCGACCGCGCGGCGGATCTGCCGGGGGGTGGCGCCGACGGCGCGCAGCAGCGCGAACTCTCGGGTGCGCTGGCCGACGGAGAGCGCGACCGTACCGGCCGCGGTGAAGACCGCGACCAGGGTGGCGATCCCGCCGAAGGAACCGCCGACCGCGAGGAGCGTCTCCTTGGCATAGGCCAGCCCGTGGTCCTCGACCTCGCCGCGGTCGTCACCGGTGAGCACCCGCGCGCCGGAGCCGGTGAGGGCCTTCTCCACGGCGGCGGCCAGGGCGTCGGGGTCGGTGCCGTCCTCGGCCAGTACGGCGATGGCGTCGGCCTTGCCGGGGTGCCCGGCCAGTACGGGCGCCTCGGCGTCGGCGAACCAGGCGGTGCCCGCGCCGCCCGCCTCCTCGCCCACGGTGTCCCCGGCACCGGCCTCGGCCAGCCCGGACACCCGGAAGCCGGCGCGTCCGTCGGCCGTCTCCAGTACGACGGTGTCGCCGACGCCGGCCCGCGCGGTGCGGGCCGCGTCCTCGGCGAGGACGACCTCGCCCTCGCGCGGTGCGGCGCCCTTCGACAGCGCGGTGCCGGTGAAGGCGTGCGAGCCCCAGCCGTGGCCGGTCAGCGCGCCCGACGGGCCGTCGCCGTGCACCGGGAAGGTGAAGTCCGGTACGGCGGTGGCCGCGCCCGGCACCCCGGCGGCCTTCGCCGCGAGCCCCGCGTCCACGCGGGCGGTGTCCGGCAGCGGGTACGCGGTCTCCTCGGGGCCGTCGACGGTGTCGGCGACGACGCGTGCGGACTGGTCGGCCGCCGCGACGACCGGCGCGTTCGCGTACCGCTCCGCCGGCACCGAGGCACGGATGCCGGTCTCCAGCAGGACACCGCAGGCCGCGACGATCAGCGCCGACATCATCAGCGCGACGAACGTGCCCGCGAACGAGGCCGGTTTGAAGCGTACGGCGGCGCGGGCGAGGCCGTTGGGCTTGAGGCTCACGCCGCCACCCCCGCACCGGCCGTCGCCCGCGTACGGCCGGTGAGCGCGGTCATCCGTGCCGCGATCCGCTCCGCCGAGCCCCGTTCGAGGTGGTCGGCGAAGGCCCCGTCGGCGAGGAACAGCACGCGGTCCGCCCAGGCGGCCGCGGCCGGGTCGTGGGTGACCATGACGACGGTGGCGTCGAGGGTGTCCACCGCGTGCCGGAGCAGTCCGAGGACCTCGGCGGCGGTACCGGTGTCGAGGGCGCCGGTGGGCTCGTCGGCGAAGATCACGTCGGGGTCGGTGACCAGGGCGCGGGCGACGGCCACCCGCTGCTGCTGGCCGCCGGACAGCTCGCCCGGCCGGCGCCGCGCCTTGTCGGCGAGCCCGACCCGCGCGAGCACCGCGGCGGCCCGGCCGCGGTCCTGACGCCGCCCGGCCAGGCGCATGGGCAGCAGGACGTTCTGTTCCACGGTCAGTGACGGCAGCAGGTTGAACGCCTGGAAGACGAAGCCGAGGCGGGTGCGGCGCAGCTCGGTCAGCTCGTTCTCGTTCATCCCGGTGATCTCCGTACCGCCGAGGCGCACGGATCCCGCCGACGGCCGGTCGAGCCCGGCGGCGCACTGCAGGAAGGTGGACTTGCCGGACCCCGACGGGCCCATGACCGCGGTGAACGTGCCGCGCGGGAGGGCGAGGTCGACGCCCGCGAGGGCGTGCACGGCGCCCGCGCCCCGGCCGTACTGCCGCCGGACGCCGCGCAGTTCGACGGCGAGACCGGGTGTGGCGGCCGGTGCCTCCGGCCGGTCGTCCGCCTTCTGTCGCTCGCCGCTCTGTCGCTTGCCGCTGCGTAGCCTCATGTTCCGCCCTCTCGCGATGTTCTCGTGCCGACGGGTGGAGAGTGCGGGGACGGCTGCGCGCCGGGCGTCATACCCGGGAGCCAATGTGGGGGTGCTACCGCGGTAGGGGGTGGAGGAGGACGAGCCCTGTCCGCCGCCGGGGCCTGGCCGCGGCCCGCCCGCGCCGTCCGGCGCGGTTCGGGGACACCGGCACCAGCGCCGTACGAGCGCCGGGCCTGCGGGCCGCTCCACCTCGAACGACGACGCATCCGGAATCCGGGGCACGGTCCCCTGGCAGGGGGCGGGGCAGGGGAAAGCCTGGAGAGACGGCCGGGGGCGGCCCCGGAGACGGCCGGGACAGCCGGAGAGGGCCCCAGGAGACGGCCCGGAGACGACCGAAGACAGCCTCAGACAGCCCGGCGAAGGGTCGAGGGCGGCCCGGGGCGGCCGGGAGACAGCCGTGGATGCCCCGGAGGGCCAGAGGACAGCCGGAGGCGACCGGGGGTGGCCGGCAGACAGCCGAAGGCAGCCGGGGGTGGCCGGCAGACAGCCCGGCGAGGGGGCGAGGACGGCCGGGGACGGTCCGGCGAAGGGGGTGTTCTACTCCCCCGGGGCCACCAGTCCCGATTCGTACGCGAAGACCACCGCCTGGGCGCGGTCGCGCAGGTCGAGCTTGGTGAGGACGCGGCTCACGTGTGTCTTCACCGTCTGCTCGGCCAGCACCAGCGTCTCCGCGATCTCGGCGTTGGACCGGCCGCGGGCCACCAGGGTGAGGACCTCGGTCTCACGTTCCGTCAGGGCCTTGAGCCGCAGCGCGGGCCTGCCCCGGGTGGCGGGACGCTGCCGGGCGAAGTCCGCGATGAGGCGGCGCGTCACGGAGGGGGCGAGCAGCGCGTCGCCCGAGGCCACGACGCGTACCGCCGTGATGAGGTCGGCCGGCGGCGCGTCCTTCAGCAGGAAGCCGCTCGCGCCCGCCCGCAGCGCCTCGTAGACGTAGTCGTCGACGTCGAACGTGGTGAGCATCAGCACGCGCGGCCGGTGAGTCGCGCCCGGCGGGGGCGCGAGGATGCGGCGCGCGGCCTCGAGGCCGTCCATCTCGGGCATGCGGACGTCCATCAGCACGACGTCGGGACGGGTGCGCCGGCTCAGCTCGACGCCCTGTGCGCCGTCGGGGGCCTCGCCCACCACGTCGATGTCGCTCTGGGCGGCCAGCAGCGCGGCGAAGCCGGCCCGCACCATGGCCTGGTCGTCGACGATGATGACTCGCGTCGTCACGTGAGGTCCTTCTCTGTCAGGGGAAGTCGTGCGGCCACCCGGAAGCCGCCGTCCGGCAGCGGCCCCACGTCGAGGGTGCCGCCGGCGAGCCGCACCCGCTCGCGCATGCCGACGAGGCCGTGCCCGGTGCCGCCCTCCTCGAGCGGCCCGGCGGGCGGTTCGGGCGGCGGCCCGTTGACGACGAGGACGGTGAGGTGCGCGCCGTCCTCCGTGCCGGACCCCGCCCCCGACCCCGGCTCCGGTATCGGTTCCGACACCGACACCGACACCCGCGTCGGAGCACCCGGCGCGTGCCGCACGACGTTGGCGAGGGCCTCCTGGACGATGCGGTACGCGGAGAGCCCCAGCGCCTCGGGCACGTCGGCGTCGCAGGGGGTGAACTCCACCGGCATGCCCGCCCGCACCGTCGCCTCCACCAGCTGCCCGATCCGCGTCAGGCCCGGCTGGGGCGCGAGTTCGCCGTGCGTCTCCTCGTTCCGCAGGACGCCGAGGAGCCGCCGCATCTCGCCGAGCGACTCGCGTGCGGTCGCCGCGATGGACGTGAACTCCTCCCGCACGTCCGGCGGCAGTTCGTCGAGGCGGTACTCCGCGGTGTCCGCCTGCACCGTGATGACGGACATGTGGTGCGCCACCACGTCGTGCAGTTCGCGCGCGATGCGGGCGCGTTCCTCCAGCAGCGTCCGCCGGTCGCGCTCGGCCTCGCTGATCGTCTCCTGCTCGGCCAGCCTGCGCTGGGCCTCGTACCGCTCGCGGAGCGCGGCGGCGAGCAGCAGCGTGACGCCGCCGAGGATGGTCAGCAGCAGGGTCCTGGCGGTGGTGCCGTGGGGCGCGGCGAACCCCAGGCCGACGTTGGCGGCGGCCGTCGCCAGCCACACCAGCAGCAACGTCCGGCGCGGCTCGCGCAGGCCGAGGGCGAGGCAGAGACCGATGTACCCGACGATCCCCATGGGCGGGAACGGCCACAGGAGCCGCTCCTCGAAGTCGACGGTGAGCAGGGCGAGCGCCCCGGCCACGTCCGCGGTGAAGATCACGTACCAGGCCCGCAGCGGGCGGACGACGGCGAGCAGCAGCGGTGCCGCCTGCGCGACGGCCAGCGCGCTCGCGATGCCGCCGTTCAGGCCGTAGTCGGCGGTGAGCACCTGGATGGTGGTGGGCAGGAGGGCGACGCACAGTACGAACGCCACGCCCCACGGCAGCAGCCGTACCCACCGCCGCGAAGCCCCCGCCGGCAGCGCGCGGGGGCGTTCCCCCTCCCCTGGTGTCATGCGCCCCAGCCTATGTGCGGCGGGACGGCGTCAGGAGACGCGCGGCGGTCGGGCGGACCCGGCGGATCCGGCGGGTACGGGTCGTGCGGGTCCCGCCGGTCCGCCCGGTCACCGGAAGACGGACGCGGGGGGCGCCGGTGAGGCGACCGCCGCCCGGTCCGTGACGGGGGTGGCCCCGCCGGTGAAGTCGATGAGGTCCCTGCCGTGCTGGACGCGGCCCGGGTGCGGGTCGGAGGCGGCCCGGCGGGTCAGTTCGGCGATCGGCAGGGGCGCGTCGGAGGCGACCAGGACGGCGTTGCCGAAGCGTTTGCCGCGCAGCACCGCGGGGTCGGCGATCAGCGCGAGTTCGGCGAACCGGGCGGCGGCGGTGGCGATCTGGCCCCGCAGGTGTGCGAGGGGCGGCCCGTCGGCGAGGTTGGCGGCGTAGACCCCGCCGGGGGCGAGGGCCCTGCGGACGTCGTCGAGGAACTCGGTCGAGGTGAGGTGGGCGGGGGTGCGGGCCCCGCTGAAGACGTCGGCGACGACGAGGCCGGCCCAGCCGTCCGGCACTTTGGCGAGCCCTTCACGGGCGTCCGCCGTACGCACCCGGATGCGGGCCCTGGTGTCCCACGGCAGTTCGCGCCGGACCAGTCGTACCAGTGCCGCGTCCCGTTCGACGACCTGCTGGGTGGAGCGGGGGCGGGTGGCGGCGACGTACCGGGCGAGGGTGAGGGCGCCGCCGCCGAGGTGCACGGCCCGCAGGGGTTTGCCGGGCGGGGCGACGAGATCGACGACGTGCCCGAACCGGCGCTGGTACTCGAAGGACAGGTGCGCCGGGTCGTCGAGGTCGACGTGCGACTGCGGCGCCTCGTCGATCAGCAGCGTCCAGCCCCGCGCCCGCTCCCGGTCCGGAACGAGCCGGGCGAGCCCGCCGTCGACCCGCTCGGCGACGGCCTCGACGGACGACCGGTGACGCCCGCTGTTCCTGGTCCTTCCCATTCCCCCATGTTTTCAGCCCGTCCGGCCCGCGGAGGAGCGGGGGGTGCAGAGCGGAACCCCGGGGCGGAAACGGGTGAGGGCGGCGGGGTGCGGCGGGGGGCGAAACCTTCCCCGGGCCCACGCCTCACGCTCACGTGCACCCGTTCGCGGCCTCGATCGTCCGCTGGGCCTCGTCCAGTGCCTCCCGCAGCGCCGCGGGATCCGTCGCCGGCTCCGCCTCCCCCGGCGGCAGCAGCCAGGCCGCGCCCTCCCCCGCCGGTTCCGGCACCGGCCCCAGCCCGCGGCCGTCCGTCTCCGTACAGACACTGCCCGGCACGTCCCAGGCCGCGGCCGTCCCCGGCGGCACCAGGAAGCCGAGGGTGTCGCACCCGCCGTCGTGCAGCACCGGCCCCACCGCGTCCCCGGCTCCGCGCCGCAGGATGTCGACCGCCTCCAGGCCCTGTCGCGCCGGAACCGTGACCACGTCACAGCCCGCACTCGGCAGCTCCAACGGATCCCTGCTCCGACTGGTCGTCATCCCGGCCTCCAACGCGCACATCGGGCCCCCGGTCCACAGGGCTCAACGAGCCGGAACGTCAACGGCTACGGCGAAAGTCCGCCGCAAAGGATGGCAGTTCATGGCAGATCACGGATGACATATCCGGATTGTTGCCAAACTCCGCGTAGTGACTCCGTCACAACAGGTACGTTCTTGCCCGCCGGAAACAGGGCACCACACGGACGAACATCCCTGATTCCGGCATGGTTCGACGGTTCGCAGAGAGGACCCGGCCATGGCGTCGTCAACGGTGCCCTCGTCCCAGCCCCCTCGGCCCCCGCGGCCGAACCTCGTCTTCCGGCACCTGCGCGGACCGCGCTCGCCGGCCGAGTTCGCCGCGGCGGTCCGGCGGGCCGCCCGCGAGATCGGCGAGCGGGTCAGCTGTGACGCGCGGTACGTGCACCGGGTGGAGGCGGGCGAGATCCGCTGCCCGAACTACGCCTACGAACGGGTGTTCCTGCACATGTTCCCCGGCCGCACGCTGACCGACCTGGGCTTCGCGCCCCGCTCGTCGGTGCGCGGGCGCGGGGCGCGGGCCGCCGGCGACACGCCTTCGGTCTCCGCCGGGAATCCGGCGGGCGCCACGAGTGAGACCAGCGGGACGTACGAGCCGTATGAGACGCAGGACCGGTACGACACGTACGACACGCACGACCACGAGGAGAGCGACGTGCTGCGTCGCGCATTCATGACCGGCGGGGGCGCCACGGTGGCCGCCGCCTCACTGAGCCCGTACGGGTTCGCCTCGGACGCCTCGACGGCGCGGCGCGCCGTGCGCCGCGCGGGGGCGAGCGACGCGGGCGCCCTGGAGGAAGCCGTCCGCCGCATCCGGCTGCTGGACGACCGGCACGGGGCGGACGGGCTCTACCGCCGCGCGGCGGCCCCCCTGCGTGCCGCCTACGCGCTGCTGGACGCGGGGACGACCCGGCAGCGGACGGCGGACCGGCTGTACTCGGGCGCCGGTGAGCTGGCCATCTCGGTGGGCTGGCTGGCGCACGACTCGGGCCGCTTCGACGACGCGCGCTCGCACTACGCGGAGGCGCTGGCGACCGCGCGGATGACCGGGGACGCGGGTGTGGAGGCGCACGCCTTCTGCAACACGGCGTTCCTCGCGCGGGACGCGGGCCGGCCCCGGGAGGCGGTGCGGGCGGCGCAGGCCGCGCAGCGGGCCGCGCGCCCGCTCGGCTCCCCGCGGCTGATGTCGCTGCTGGCGCTGCGCGAGGCGGGCGGCTGGGCGGGGCTCGCCGACCGCTCGGGCTGCGAGCAGGCGCTGGCCCGGGCGCAGGCGTACTTCGAGCGCGGGACCTCGGAGGCGGACCCCGAGTGGATGAGCTTCTACGGGGAGGCGGAGCTGGAGGGGCTGGAGGCGCAGTGCTGGTCGACGCTGGGCGACTGGCCGCGCGCGGCGCGGCACGCACGGCGGGCGGCGGAGCTCCAGGACCCGCACTTCACCCGCAACATCGCCCTGTACACGGCGGAGCTGGCGGACGACCTGGCCCGCGGGGGACGGCCGGACGAGGCGGCCGAGGCGGGGATGCGGGTACTGGACCTGCTGGACGAGGTCCAGTCGTCCCGGGTCCGGACGATGCTGGCGGGCACGTCCCGCGTCCTGCTCCCGCACCGCCGCGCATCGGGCGTATCGGCCTTCCTGGACCGCCACGGAGCTCTCCCCCCCGCGGTGTGATCCACCGACCACGCCACCGCAGCCCCCGGCCACCAGCCACCGGCCACCGGCCACGTCGCCGCGGGCAATCGTGCCGCAGGGCGGCACGGGTGGGCGGTGGGGGTACCTCCCGCTCGAGCGCAGCCGAGAGTGGGGGAGGCACCCCGTGAGCGCCGGGCAACGCGACCCACCCCCGGCCCGCACCGGCACCGGGCACCCGGTGAACACCGGGCCACCCGCCCAGGCGTCAGGCACCAGGCGTCAGGCGTCAGGCGTCAGGCGTCAGGCGGCCACCAGGTGCCCCGTCTCGTTCCAGGACTCCATGGCCGGCTCGCCGTACGCCCAGCCCAGCACCGACAGGGAGGTCGGGTTCAGACGGATGCGGGCCGCGAAGTCGAGCGGCAGCCCCAGCCAGCGCGCGCCGATCGACCGGAGCACGTGCCCGTGGGCGAAGACCAGCACATCGCGGTCGGCGGAGCGGGCCCAGGCCACCACCTCGTCCGCGCGGGCCGTCATCTCGGCCAGGGACTCCCCCTCGGGGACCCCGTCGCGCCAGATCAGCCACCCGGGCCGCACCGCCTGTATCTCCGCCGGGGTCATGCCCTCGTACGCCCCGTAGTCCCACTCCATGAGCGTGTCCCAGGTCTCCGCGCGGTCGCCGAAACCGGCGAGCTCGCAGGTCTCCCGCGCGCGGGACAGCGGACTGGTGCGCACCTCCACGCCGGGCAGCCCGTCGTACGGCGCCCGGCGCAGGCGCTCGCCGAGCAGCTCGGCGCCCCTGCGGCCCTCCTCCAGGAGCGGCACATCGGTCCTGCCGGTGTGCTTGCCGGACAACGACCACTCGGTCTGTCCGTGCCGGGCCAGCAGGATGCGCGGTGCCATGGGAGACCTTCCGGGTGAAAATTCGCAGGCGGAACCCTCCCATCATCGCGCACCCTGGTCGCGGGCAACCCGGAGGGCGATCTCGACGTCTCTCAGGGCCGAGGACCTACCACGGGGGACGCGCGCACACCGTAGAGTGGCTGGCCGCCGACGGAGCGCCGCGCGAGAACAAAAGGGGAACGATCGGATGCCGCACACCGAGACACCGGGTACCGAGGCTGCCCCGGCGACCCGGCTGCGCTGGTGGACGGAGCTGCCGCTCATCCTCCTGGTGTACGCCTGCTACTCGGCGGGGCGGCTGGTCGTCCGGGGCGACGTCTCCGACGCCGTCGACCACGGCCTGGCGATCCTGCGCATCGAGAAGGCGCTGTACCTCAACGCCGAGCACCCGCTGAACCGTCTCTTCACCCGTGAGCCGTGGCTCGGCGTACCGGCCGACTTCTGGTACGCGTCGCTGCACTACCTGGTGACCCCGGCGATCCTGATCTGGTTGTTCCGCTCCCGCGCGGCGCACTTCCGCGCCGCCCGCACCTGGCTGATGACCTCGACCTTCATCGGTCTGATCGGCTTCACCCTGCTGCCCACCTGCCCGCCCCGGCTGCTCGACGCGAGCCACGGCTTCGTGGACACGATGGCGCACTACAGCTCGTACGGCTGGTGGGCCGGTGAGGCCAGCGCCCCGCGGGGCCTCGGCGGGTTCACCAACCAGTACGCGGCGATGCCGAGCCTGCACGTGGGCTGGGCGCTGTGGTGCGGGGTGATCCTGTGGCGGTACGGCCGTACGCGCCTGGCGAGGACGGCCGCCGTCGTCTACCCGCTGATAACCGTGATCGTGGTGATGGGCACCGCGAACCACTACTTCCTCGACGCGGTCGCGGGCGCCGCCGTCATGGGCGCCGGTCTGCTGCTGGCCCCCTTCGTGACGCGCGCGGCGGACCGGGTGAAGGCCCGCTTCCTGTCCCGTCCCGCGGTCGCCGCGGCGGAATCCTCCGGCGTGAATTCCCCCGTTGTCAGTGCCGGATGCCAGACTTCCGCGGGTGAGCGATTTCCACGGCAGCGGCACCCCGAGCCACGGTACGGAGCAGGAACCGAATCGGGTGCCTCCTCCTCGGGCGCGGGAGAAGGCGCTCCGGCACCGGCTCGCTGAGCTGCGCGGCCCCAAGGTGGAGGCCAAGGCGCTGGACGCGCGCGCCCTGGCCGCCCTCGCCGCCAACCCGGGCTGCAGACGGCGCGCGATCCTCGACGGCGCCGGGGTGGACAAGGCGGTGCTGGCCGACGCGCTGGGTTCGCCGTCGGTCTTCGGCCAGTCCCAGTTCGCGTTCGTGCGGGGCAACGCGTTCGAGGCGAAGGTCAAGGCGGACGGCGGTACGGAACTGCTGCGCCTGGCCCACGAGAAGCTGGACCGCGCGGCCGAACCGCCCGCCGGCGCGCGCGTGCCCGACCTCACCGCCCAGGGCCCGCGGGGCCGCACGGCCCGTACGGAGCTGGCGCTGCGCGAGGCCGGTGAGGCGCCCGGCGCGTGGACGCTGCTCGACCATCCGATGCTCGCGCTCGACGTCGCGGGCTCCCCCGCCTTCCTGGAGCCGGACGCGGTGGTGGTGCACCCGGACGGCAGCTGGACGGTCGTGGAGATCAAGTCCTTCCCGATGCTGGACGGCGCCGCGGACCCGGCGAAGGTCGGTGCGGCGGCGCGCCAGGCGGCGGTGTACGTGCTGGCGCTGGAGCGGCTGGCCGCGCGGCTGGACCCCGCCCCGCGCGTGCGGCACCGGATCCTGCTGGTGTGCCCGAAGGACTTCTCCAACCTGCCCACCGCGTCCGCCGTGGACGTGCGCAAGCAGCGCGCGGTGACCGCCCGTCAGCTGGACCGGCTGACCAGGATCGAGGAGATCGCCGACACGCTCCCCGAGGGCACGTGCTTCTCGCCGGAGTTGCCCGCCGAGCGGCTGGCCGAGGCCGTGGAGTCGGTTCCCGCGACCTACGCGCCGGAGTGCCTGTCCGCGTGCGAGCTGGCCTTCCACTGCCGGGACCGTTCCCGCGCGCAGGGCGCGGTGACCCGCCTGGGCCGTCCGGTACGGGCGGAGCTGGGCGGTCTGACGACGGTCGAGGACGTACTGGCGGCGGCCCGGGGGGAGGCCGGCGACCCCGACGATCCGGCGGTGGCGGCACTGCGCAGGGCGGCGGCCCTGCGCGCGGAGGCGCTGGAAGCGGCCGCCCCGCTGGAGGTGGCTCCTTGTCCCTGATCGCCACCCTCGCCCGCCTCGAGGCCGTCAGTACCGGCCGTGCCCAGCCCGTCGCCACCGTCCGGCACCGGCACCTCTCCGCGCGGCCCTTGGTGTTCGTGCCGCTCATCACCGCCGGTGAGGCGGGCGCCCCGCTCGGCGCGCTGGTGGGCACCGACCGGGACGCGCCCCGGCTGCTCGTCGTACCGCAGCCGCGCGACCGTGACCTCCGCTTCGCGTTCCTGTCCGAACTGGCCGACGTGGTGCTGCCGTACGTCGACGGTTTCGCGGACGTCGTGGAGGCCGCCGAGCGCTCCGAGACCGACCCGGAGACCGGCAAGCGGGTCAAGGTCGAGGTCGAACTGTGCGTGGACGCGCCCCAGCTGATCGTGCCGTCCCGGGCCGGCGTCGACCTCGTACGGCTCCTCGGCCGGTCCATGCGGTTCCGGCGCACGGCGGAGCAGGACCCGGAGGCCCCGTTCCCGGCGCCGCCCCGGGTGCCGCTGCTCGGACGGTGGCTGACGCACTTCGGGGAGCGGGCCCGGGTGCCGGGGTCGTCCCTGCTGCTGGCCATGACGGACGTACTGGCCCGGCACTGGGCGACCGGCCAGTCCTCCCTGGAGGACCAGCATCTGGGGGCGCTGCTCGCCTGGATCGACCCGCCCGAGGGACGCTCGGGCGCGGAGGCCGCGCGGGAGGCGGAGCTCGCGCGGGACGCCGACGGCCAGTTGGTGTGCCCGCCCGCGGGCCCGGCGACCGACCCGGCGTTCGACAACAAGCTGCTCGCCCCGGCGATCGAGCGCTACGACCGGGCCCGTACCGCGTTCGCGGCGGCGGAGGACGGCCTGGAGGCCGACGACCGCCTCGGCGCGCTGACGAGGGCCGAACAGGAGATCCGCGCGCTGGTGGAGAGCCGCACCCGGCCCACCTGGGACGCGGTGTGGCGGGGCCTCGACCTGCTGGCGCGGCTCCCGGAGGGGACGCGCGTCGAGGAACGCTGGACGCGCGACCGCTGGTCGTTCACCGGTCACCGGGACCGGGTCCTGTCCGGTGAGCCGCCGCAGCCGCGCCGCGACGACGCGGTGACCGCCGCCAACAAGCTCGCCGCACGCGAGCGGGAACAGGCCCGTCTCGAGGCGCAGGAGGCGCTCGACGACCCGCTGGTGATGGCGGCCCGGCGGCTGTCCGGGGAGGCGTTCGCGGGCGAGGTGGTCGACGTGGTGATGGCGTACAGCGAGAGCAGGCGGCCGAGCCCGCGCCCGCTGGTCACCGTCCGCACGGACGACCGCCCGCACCTCGGTGAGCGGGTGCGGGTGTACCGCTCGCTGGGCGGGAAGCCGCAGACGATGGAGTTCGTGGGTTACGAGGACGGCCCGGAGGACGGTCTGCTGGTCCTCCGCGTCATGGACAAGATGGGCCGGGGCAAGGAGCCGGAGGAGGGCTCGGTCCCGGAGAAGGGCGACCGCGTGTGCTTCACGCTGTTCGAACACGAACCGCGCGGTGGCGCGAAGTTGCCCGACCCGGAGGAGACGCCGTGGACCCATGGCGGTCCGCCCGGTGAGGAGGCGGCCGTACCGGAGCCCGCCGACCCGGTGACCGAGGAGGACGTGCTGTGACCGCCCCCGCCCAGCAGGCCGTGTTCGACCCCGGCGCGGCGGCCGGCCGCGCCACCGACGCGATCCTCCGCGACACCCTGCGCGGCACCGCGCGCGGTGTCGTCGTCGACTCCCCGCCGGGCGCCGGCAAGTCCACCCTGGTGGTACGGGCGGCGCTGGAGCTGGCGGAGGCGGGCCGCCCCCTGATGGTCGTGGCGCAGACCAACGCCCAGGTCGACGACCTGGTCCTCCGCCTCGCCGAGAAGAACCCGGACCTGCCGGTGGGCCGCCTCCACAGCAGCGACACGGACCCCTACGACAAGGCGCTCGACGCGCTGGACAACGTCCGCAAGTCGGCGAAGGCCGGCGATCTCACCGGTCTGCCGGTCGTGATCTCCACGGCGGCGAAGTGGGCGCACGTCAAGGGTGTCGAGCCGTGGGAGCACGCGATCGTCGACGAGGCGTACCAGATGCGTTCGGACGCGCTGCTCGCCGTGGCGGGGCTGTTCGAGCGGGCGCTGTTCGTCGGTGACCCGGGCCAGTTGGACCCGTTCTCCATCGTGGGCGGCGAGCAGTGGGCGGGCCTGTCGTACGACCCCTCGGCCTCCGCCGTCACCACCCTCCTGGCCCACAACCCCGACCTCCCCCAACACCGCCTCCCGGTCTCCTGGCGCCTCCCGGCGTCGGCGGCTCCCCTGGTCTCGGACGCGTTCTACCCGTACACCCCGTTCCGCAGCGGCACGGACCACGGCGACCGCGGGCTCACCTTCGGTGTCCCGTCGGACGGTTCGGCCCCGGACCGGGTGATCGACGAGGCGGCGGAATCCGGCTGGGGCCTGTTGGAACTCCCCGCCCGCCACACCCCGCGCACGGACCCGGAGGCGGTGCGCGCGGTCGCGCTGGTGGTCCGCCGCCTCCTGGACCGGGGCGGCGCGGCGACCTCCGAACGTTCCCCGGACCCCACCCCCCTGACCGCCGGCCGCGTCGCCGTCGGCACCGCCCACCGCGACCAGGCGGCAGCGGTACGGGCGGCCCTCACGGAACTCGGCGTGCCGGACGTCACCGTGGACACGGCCAACCGCCTCCAGGGCCGCGAGTACGACGTCACGGTGGTCCTGCACCCCCTCTCCGGCCGCCCCGACGCCACCGCCTTCCACCTGGAGACGGGCCGTCTGTGCGTCCTGGCCTCCCGCCACCGCCACGCCTGCATCGTCATCTGCCGCGAGGGAGTCACCGGCCTCCTGGACGACTACCCGTCCACGGAGCCGGTCCAGTTGGGCACGCTGGTGAAGTTCCCGGACGGCTGGGAGGCCAACCACGCGGTCCTGGCACACCTGTCGGAGCACCGGGTGGCCTGGCGTCCCTGACCGCGAGGTGTCCCCGGCCGCCGACGGAGTCGGAGGTCCGGCAACGTGTCGGCCTCGGCGGTGGAGGGGTTCAAAAAAATACGTGAGCAGTGTGGGCGATTTTGTCACCGCTGAGCTCATTTGAGCGGCGCGTGAACGCATTCGCGGCAAGTGCTCACGAGCGGCGGCAGGACAGTCCCCTCCGAGGGCGTCAGTGGGTGCGCCTGTCGATGATCCGGACCGCGAGCCGGTGGACCGGCCGACAGGCGGACTCCGGGTCGACGACCTCGATGTGCCCGCCGGCCCCGCGCGCGGCATCACCCTCGGCTGCGCGATGAACCGCGTCACCAGCGACTCCGACGACACACGGGCGACTTCACCAGCCGAAGCGGTCCGGAGCATCCCGTCCGGCCCGGTAACCGCACCTTCACGCCGTGCGTCTCGCGGGCACGGGCGCGGGCACGGGCGCGGGCGCCGTCCCCAGCTCACACCAGACGAACTCGCCCCGACCGCCTTGCCTGGCCAGTGGCTGCCCTCCCCACACGTCGGCGCAGGCCCGGATCAGGGCCAGTCCCCGCCCGTCCTCCCGGTCCACGGCCCGGTCGAGCGGCTGCGGCGGCTCCGGCGGGAGGGGGTCGGCGTCCCAGGCACCGATCCGCAGAACGCCCGTACCCGACCAGCGGACGCGCAGGGCCGCGGGGCCCTTGGTGTGGCGTACGGCGTTCGACACCAGTTCCGTGGCGAGGAGTTCGGCCACGTCGACCAGGCGGATCAGGCCGTGCGTGGTCAGGATCAGACGGAGGGTGCGGCGGCAGATGGTGACGACTCGGGGGTCGTTGGGGATGGAGAGGGAGTACTCCCACGGGTCGTTTTCGGGCATGCGGATTCCTTTCCAGTACCAGAGGGTTCGAGGTCGGGGCCGGTGTCATTGCCGCGTCCGCCACGGCAGGACGGAGCGGTGCGCTTCCGGCTCCCTTCATCACGCAGCGCGCCCTACGCGTCACCGAAGGTATGGCATAGATTTATTACGCAGCAAGGCGGTCGCGTAATCTGACCCCGAACGGGTCACCCGGTCAAAGCTGTTGAGGCGAGGAGGAAGTCATGCCGCCCAGACGGCAACCCACGGCGCGCCAGGCGCGTTTGGGTGCGGAGTTGAGGAAGCTGCGGGAGGCTGCCGGACTCAAGGCCACCGAGGCGGCAGGCCTGCTCGGCGTGAACTCCGTACAGATGAGCCAGATGGAGTCCGGCATCGCCGGCGTGAGCGAGGAACGGCTACGGCGCCTTGCCGCGCACTACGCCTGTACCGACGCCGAGTTGCTGTCGGCGCTCGTGGCGATGGCCACCGGTCGCACGCGCGGCTGGTGGGAGGAGTACCGAGGCGCGCTGCCCAACTCGTTTCTGGACCTCTCCGAGTTGGAGCATCACGCCTCCTTCCGGTGGGACGTCGACTTCCTGCACGTTCCGGGACTCCTGCAGACCGAGGACTACGCACGCGCTCTCTTCACCTACGTGAATCCCGGTTTCCCCGACGACGAGAGGGCACGTCGCGTGGAGCACCGCATGCGGCGCAGAGTGGTCATCGAGCGTCCGGACCCGGTCCCGTACGTGGCGGTGATCCACGAAGCGGCCCTCCGTATCCGCGTGGGCAGCCGTACCGCCTCAAGGGCTCAACTGGCCCGCATCCTGGAGATGTCCGAGGCCGACGGAGTCACCGTTCGTGTCATCCCCTTCGACCTGGACGATTTCGGCGGGGCCGGGAGCGCCATGGTGTACGCGGGCGGGCCTGTTCCCCAGCTGGACACCGTCGTGCGCGATGGCCCGAGCGGCACGGTCTTCATCGACGCGGCGGCACAGCTGAGCCACTTCCGAACGCTCTTCCGTAAAGTGGAGGCGGTGTCACTCGAACCGGAGCGTTCTCGTGACTTCATCCACACGCTGGCGAAGGAGCTGTGAGGTCCGTCATGACCACCCCGGGCATCTGGAAGAAGTCGTCCTACTCGGGCGGTGGCGACGGCAACGCCTGCATAGAGATCGCCCACCGCCACCCCCGCATAGCCGTCCGCGACTCCAAGGACCCGGAGCGGGCCACGCTCACCTTCCCGGCTTCCGCGTTCACCACGTTCACCGCCCACCTCCGTACCCTCGAGGTCACCGGCGTCGAGTGACGCTGTCGGCGTACCCGGCCTCGGAACGGGTGATCGTCGACACGACGTATCGGGCCCGGTTCCGCCTCGGACCCGGCCCCGGCCCGCGCGGTTTCGGCCGCCCGCGGCTACGGCGGCAGGGTGAAGGAGAAGGGGGCCACGGGGCGGACGACGCCGAAGTGGCGTCGGTCGAGGGTGGCGATGGCATCCGCGCCAAGTCGTTCGGCAACGGCGACGACGGAGGCGTCGACCGCGCCAAGGGGGAAGCCGGCGCACTTCTCCACCAGTTCGACCATGCGGTCGATGCCCTGGGCCGCCAGGGTGATCAAGCCGATCCGTCCGGTACGGACGGAACGCGGAAAGGCGGCTTCCGCGCGGGTGCCGTGTTCAGGCTCCGGGAGGTGGCGGACCTCGGTGAGCACGGGTAAGGCACCAGCAGCGGGCGAGGGGTGCGTCGCATCAGCTCGACGCAGCGGGCATGGTCCTGGTCGTCGGCATCGGCGGCGGCGACCGGCGCCCCGGTGTGCCGCCGCGGGCCCGCCCGCTGGAGGACGGCCTACAGTCGGTCCCCCTTGGCGGC
The DNA here is from genome assembly GCF_044390325.1 of Streptomyces sp. NPDC018964. Classification (NCBI taxonomy): domain Bacteria; kingdom Bacillati; phylum Actinomycetota; class Actinomycetes; order Kitasatosporales; family Streptomycetaceae; genus Streptomyces; species Streptomyces sp. NPDC018964. The sequence continues at coordinate 224,461 of NZ_JBIRYZ010000002.1, read as the reverse complement.
CGGTTCCGGGGGATGCGGGCCGCCCCCGTCCTTGATGTCCTCCTCACAGGTTCGGCCGTCGTAGGACTGGTCGTTGGGGATCAGGAGCACTCCGGCAACCCGCTCCGGGTGCTCGACGGCGAGCCAGCTGTCGCCCGTGAGGGCGCCGCCGCGCCTGAACGCCTGGGACGAGAAGATCACATGGCACCCCAACGCCACGCGCTCCTCGTCGACCGCGCAGGCGTCCACCGCGGGGCCGGAACTCTCGCCCACGCCGTCGAAGCGGTAGCGGAAGTAGACGTGGTCGCCTTCGGAGGGGACCTGCGGATGGGGCTCGAGGCGCCAGTCGACGACCTCGGCGGTGACGCCGAGAGACCGCCCGGACGCGTCCTCGACCCGCACCCCGACACCGGCCTCACCGCGCTCCGCGGTCGTGTCGGTGCAGCTCCAGAGGGAGGAGCAGCCGGACAGGGCGAGGATCATCAGAGCCGCCGGAGCACCGGTGGGTATCCGTGCGGGGAACACTCAGGTGACCTCCGGTCGTGGTGGAGCGGAGCAGTGCAGCTCGGAGCATGACAACCGTAGGGGACGGCGACGAGTACCCGCGGCGGTGGATCCCCTCGTTCGCCGTCCGCCTCCGCGCCGTCGAAGCCCTCGGCGCGAGTCAGCGGCCCGTGCATACGGCCCGGACGGCTGGGAAGCCATTCACGCGGGCGGTGGCCCTCAGGCCCTCTTGCGGCGGCGCGGGACAATGGACGGTGGCCCGCCCTCCAGGGAGGGCCGACGGTGACGTACGAAGGAGAAGTCATGGCGGAGCACACGCCGCGCCGGGACCAGCCGCGGCTACGCCCCGCGCCCCTGCTGTTCGAGCCCGCGGAGGCGGCCTCGGATCCCGAGCACTTCTTCGACCTGGAGTCGATCGAGGATCCCCGTGCGCTGCTGGAGCGGGCGACCGAGCTGACGCTCGCGTTCCGCGCCGCGGCGGACCGGGCGACGGAGTTCCAGGCGGTGGCGGCGGCCCAGCTCGCCGACCCCCGCCGCTTCGACCGGCTGACGCCGGCGGACATCGCCGAGCGCGCCGAGTGGACCGAGGACTACGCGAAGAAGATGGTCGAGTTCGGCCGGGACCTGATGCGGGGCGGGGAGGGTCCGGCGCACGCCGATCCCGTCTGAGTCGGGCATATGCCGGGTGGGCAAGATACCCCCTCCCCCGCCCTCGTGTCCCCGATTCCCGCAACCCTTCGGAGGCTTTCCCTCACTCACGGTAGATCTGTCCGTCATGAGCAGCACACGGAATGCCTCCGGCGTCAGCGGCGTCACCCCCGACGGTGCCGCCTGGCTCGCCTCGGCGGGGATGTATCCGCGCAGCACGCTCGCGCACTGGGGGGAGCGGCCGGACGCGCCGGTCGTACTGCCCTGCGGTGTGGTCTTCGACGTGGTGAGCGTGCCGACGATCTTCGGGCGGCGGATGCTGGACCGGATGTGGGACGAGGGGCCGGGGTCGGGGCCGGTGGCGGAGTTCCGGGGGCGGATGCTGCTGTTCGCCGCGCCGGGCACGGCGCAGCGGCTCCCGGCCCTCATGGAGTGGGAGGAGTGGGGCGCCCACGGCACGCGGACCGACGGTGTCCCCCCGCTGCTGTGCCACGGCCCCGGTGACGCGGTGACCGTCCCCTCACCCGCTCCCCGTTCCGGCTCCCGGTGGCTCGTCGCCCCGGACACCCGTCACCCCTGGCTGCCGGGCCCGGAGGTGCTGCTGTGGGCGGCCGTGCGGGCGGCCCGCGCCGCCGTGCGGATTTCGATTTTTCCTCCCGCCGGTCGTGATGCTAATGTCTACGACGTCAGCAGGCGCCGCTAGCTCAGTTGGTTAGAGCAGCTGACTCTTAATCAGCGGGTCCGGGGTTCGAGTCCCTGGCGGCGCACGACACGGTGAAGGCCTCTCGCGGAAGCGAGGGGCCTTCACCGCGTCCACCGTGCGTCTACCGTGTGGTGATCCGTACCGTCCACGCCCCCGACGGCGTACGCCCCTCCACCGCCACTCGTACGGACTCCCCGGGCACCGTGAAGCTCTCGCCGAGGGCGACCGGGGCGTCGGCGAGAGGCGGGTAGACCGAGTCCTCCCGGCACGCCTCCGTGTGCGGGTGGGCGTCGACGACCTCGATGGGGCCGCGCCCCGACCGGGTGCCGCTGCTCACCCGGTACACCAGCACCCCCTGCCGGCAGACCGCGTGATCGTTGCCGACCGGCTCGCGGGCCTCGAGGACGAGCACGCTGTCGGGCCCGGTGCGCACGACCGCCAGCTTGGTGCCCTGCCCGAGACCGAAGGACGGCGTCCCGGCGGCGCCCGTCACCGGCGTCCCCGGCCCCGCCCCGAGCGGCTCCAGCGTCAGCCGTACCGGTCCCGCGTCCCGCACGCACCGCACCTGCCGGGACCCCAGCCAGCCCAGCTTCCACTTGTGCCACCCGAAGAGGTCGGGTGCGAGGGCGAACTGGCTGCCCATCAGGTCCCAGTCGCCGACGTGGGTGTCCCAGTCGCCCTTGCCGTCCATGGGCCGGTGGTAGAGGTCGGGCAGGTCGAAGACGTGCCCGGTCTCGTGGGCGAGGACGAGCCGGTCCGGGGGGTGGTTCTCGAACACGGTGACGATCCGCCGGATGTCGGCGCCGTCGACGCGCAGCGGACGGTCGAGGTTGACGACCTTGGTGGCGTCGGAGTCCACGCCCGGCGCGTCCGGGTCGGCGACGAAGTACACGATGTCGTAGCGCGAGAAGTCGACGTGCCGGTCGGCCACCGAGAACGCGTCGCGCAGGTAGGCGGCCCGGTGGGGGACGGTCCAGTCGCGCCGTATGCCGTACGCCGTGGAGGGGCGCGGCATGCGGAACCACTGCCGCAGGGCGTGCGGGCGGAGGGTGAACCTGCCGTAGGAGGCACGCTCGAAGAAGCGGCTGGTGGCGGGGAAGTGGTCGGCGGAGAGTTCGGCGGGCGTGGTCAGGGGGTGGGAGTCGGGGAAGGACAGGAACACCATCACCGCGTCCAGGCCGCGGGTGGGGCGGGGGTAGGCGGTGTTCCAGGTGTCCAGGCCCTCGGAGTGGTGGGCGGCGGTGCGGCTGAGGGCGCAGGGCGCCGCGGAGAAGGGCTCGGTGGCGGAGGGGACGTTCACCATCGAGGTCGCCGCGAGCGCCGACATCGTGGTGCACATCGCGGCGGTGCTGCGCAGCCGGGGCCGTACGCCCGAGGCACCCGATCGGCGCAGTCGTTCCCGGAGAGTCTCCCGGCCGAGGCCTCTCGGGATGAGCTGACGCGGCACGGGGACCTCCGGGAGACGGTTCACGGGACACCGCACCCAGATTGTGGGGACTTGTCGTACCGCGTCATGTCCGGCTGCACCGGACGAGTGAGAAACACGGGTATCCGGGCGGGACCGACATCCCGGACACTCACGGAACGTCACAACTGGTCGGACGTCCGCAGAACCCGTCCCTCCCTGAGCAGAAACGGTCGGGCGGGGATGCGGATCCGTCCTGGAAACCGGACAGTGACTGGAAGGCCCCGACGTGGGCCTCTATGATCGGCACACTTTCCTGAGACTTTCTGCACGGACAGCGATCGAGTGCACTGCGGGAGCGAGCGGTGAGCGGAACGTCCGAAGGGCCGGCGCCCGCGACGGAAATCGACCGGTCGAACGTCACAGAGAGTGAGATCACTACGTCTCCGCGTGCGGAATCCCCGCCCCCGTCGTCCCCCTCCGTCCCCTCGCCCTCCTCCGCCCCACCGCCCCCGTCGTACCGCTCCGTCTTCACGGCCGCGCCGCTCGCCATGGCCGTGGTCGACCGCGCGGGCACGGTGACCGGTGCCAACCCGGCCCTCGCCACCCTGCTGGGCCGCGCCCCGGAGGCCCTGACCGGTGCCGTCGCCGCCGATCTGGTGGACCTGGCCTCCGACGCCCGCGTCCGGCACGCCTACCAGGAACTGCTGCGCGGGGGCCGGGCCGGGCTGAGCTGCACGCGCCGGCTGAAGCACCCGGAGGGGCGCGCGCTGTGGGTGCGGGTGACGGTCACCCCGCTGCCCGCCGGCGACGAGGGGGTGCTGCTGTCGGTCGCTGACATCGGCGACCACCGCGAACTCCAGGCCCAGCTGCGGCACCTGCGGATGCACGACCCGGTGACCCGGCTGCCCAACCGCACCCTGTTCCTCGAACGGCTGACGGCCGCGCTGGACGCGGAGTCGTACGAGGAGGGCGGCACCGGCCGGATCGGGCTGTGCTACCTCGACCTGGACGGGTTCAAGGCCGTCAACGACACCCTGGGCCACCGCGTCGGCGACCAGCTGCTGGCCGCCGTCGCCGGGCGGCTGACGCGCTGCGCGGAGGAGGCGGGCCGGGCCAGGACCGGCACCCCGCTGGTCGCCCGGCTCGGCGGGGACGAGTTCGCGCTGCTGGTCGAGGACTCCACCGGCACCGAGCAGCTCGCCGACCTCGCCGAGTCGCTGCTCGACGCGGTCCAGGCCCCCTTCGACCTCTCCGGGCGCCGGCTGTCGGTCTCCGCGTCGATCGGGGTGGTCGAGCGGCACGCCGCCGGGACCACGCCCACCGCGCTGATGCAGGCCGCCGACACCACGCTGTACTGGGCGAAGGCCGACGGCAAGGCCCGCTGGACGCTGTTCGACCCGGAGCGCAACGCCTCCCGCGTGACCCGCCAGGCCCTCGCCTCCACGCTCCGCCCGGCCATCGACCGGGGCGAGTTCGCGCTGGAGTACCAGCCGCTGGTGGGCATGGAGGACGACCGGGTGCACGGCGTGGAGGCGCTGGTCCGCTGGCACCACCCCCGGTTCGGCACGTTGACGCCGAATCGGTTCATCTCACTGGCGGAGGAGGACGGCTCGATCGTGCCGCTCGGCCGCTGGGTGCTGCGCACCGCCTGCCGGCAGGCCCGCGACTGGCAGGTGGAGCACCCGGACGAACCGCCGATCTTCGTCAGCGTGAACGTGGCGGTCCGTCAGGTCTGGGACTCCGACCTGGTGGCGGACGTCGCCGCCACCCTGGAGGAGACGGGCCTCGCGCCGGAGCTGCTGCAACTGGAGCTGACCGAGTCGGCGGTGATGGGCTCCTCCGGCCGGCCGATCGAGGCCCTGAAGGCGCTCAGCGACATGGGCGTGCGCATCGCCATCGACGACTTCGGCACCGGCTACTCGAACCTGGCCTACCTCAGCCGGCTGCCGGTGTCGGTGCTGAAGCTGGACGGCTCCTTCGTCCGGGGCTTCCAGTACGAGGAGCGCGCCGCCGCCCCGCCGAACCCGGCGGACGAGGTCATCGTCGAGGCGATGGTGCAGCTCGCCCACCGGCTCGGCCTGACGGTCACCGCGGAGTGCGTGGAGACCTCGGCGCAGGCCACGCGGCTGCGCCGGATCGGGTGCGACACCGGTCAGGGGTGGCTGTACTCCCGTCCGGTGTCGCCGGACCGCATCTCCGAACTGCTGGGCACGCCCGGGGTTCAGGCGGGCGTGGGCAACCCGTAGGCATCGGCGATCAGTTCGTAGGAGCGCAGGCGTACGTCGCCGCCGTGGGCGTTGGCGGTGAGCATCAGCTCGTCGGCGCCGGTGCGCTTCCGCAGGTCGTCCAGGCCGGTGCGGACCTCGTCGGGGGTGCCGTGGATGACGTTGGCGTTCCAGGAGTCGACGAACTCCCGCTCCATGGGGCTGAAGTCGTACGCCTCCGCCTCCTCCGGGGTGGGGACGAGGCCGGGACGGCCGGTGCGCAGCCGGACCATGTTGAGCGCGGCGGCCAGCACCTGACGGCGGGCCTCCTTCTCGTCGTCCGTGGCGAGCGCGGAGACGCCGATGAGGGCGTAGGGCGCGTCGAGGACCTCGCTGGGGCGGAAGGTCTCGCGGTACAGGTCCAGGGCGGGGACGGTGTTCTGGGCCGAGAAGTGGTGGGCGAAGGCGAACGGCAGGCCGAGCATGCCGGCCAGCCGGGCGCTGAAGCCGGAGGAACCGAGCAACCAGATCGGGGGGCGGTGCGGGGACTGCACGCCGCCGGGTGACGTCGCCTGCACCGGGCCGGGGACGGCGTGGATGCGGCGGTAGGGGTGGCCGTCGGGGAAGTCGTCGTCGAGGAAGCGGGTGAGCTCGGCGAGCTGCTGGGGGAAGTCGTCGGCGCCCTCGTTCAGCCGGTCGGAGCGGCGCAGGGCGGCCGCGGTGGCGCCGTCGGTGCCGGGGGCGCGGCCGAGGCCGAGGTCGATCCGCCCCGGCGCCATGGCCTCCAGCGTGCCGAACTGCTCGGCGATGACCAGCGGCGCGTGGTTGGGCAGCATCACCCCGCCGGAGCCCAGGCGGATGCGCCCGGTGTGGGCGGCGAGGTGGGCCAGGATCACGGCGGGCGAGGAGGAGGCCACCCCGGGCATGGAGTGGTGCTCGGCGACCCAGTAGCGGTGGAAGCCGCGGGACTCGGTGAGGCGGGCGATGTCCACGCTGGTCCGCAGCGCGTCGGTGGCGGTCCGGCCCGCGCCGACGGTCACCAGGTCCAGCACGGAGAGCGGGACGGGTGCGGTGCCGTGGGCGGTGCCCCGGATCTCCTCTGCGGCGTCTGCGGCCATGGTGGGGTGCCTCCTGTGGGGTGTGACGGTCGCTGCGCGACGTAACAGGAGACGGTCCCCGGTTATTCCCTCCCCCGCTCCGGAACCTCGCGGTGTGCGCGCCCGGCGATCATGCGATACGATCATCTTGTTCACCGAGGGGGTCGCCCCCGACAGTGATCACGCGTTGGTGGTCCAAGGAAAGACGCCCCGCTTCCTGCGGGGAGATGCAGGTGCAAGGCCTGCCCGGCGCTCGACGAGAACCCCGGCCCCGCTCCAACGGGACCGGGGTTCTTCCGTGTCCGCCCCGCGACGCCGTCCCCGCGGGCCGGGGCGGAAGCGCCACCCCGGTCCGCGGCGGGCCCGGATCAGCCGAGCTTGGCCTCCTGCGCCTCGATGACGGCGGTCGGCTGCTCGAACGCCTCGCCCCGGCTGACCGCCGCGATGTTGAAGGACGAGAATCCGGCGAGCGTGGTGCCCTGGCGGAAGACGACGACCTTCGTGTCCGCGGCGGTGCCGTCCAGCTCGGTGCCCACCGTCCAGGCGACCGCGTCCTCGCCGGCCGTGAGCTTCTCCTCGGTGACCTTGGTGACCTGCTGCTTCTCACCGTCGATGGACATGCTGAAGCCCCCGGCGCACTTCTTGCCGGCCTCCCGCAGCGCGGTGAGGGCCTGCTCCGCGCCGTCGGCGTCGTAGGACCGCAGGGAGGTCATCGTCTTGGTGATGTCGAGGGAGTCGAGCATCGCCTCCTCGGCCTCCTTCTCCGTCATCCCCGCGAAGTCCGGCGTGCCCTTCTTCGCCGCCTCGGACTCCTGGGTGACGAGCCGCTGGGCGCTCGCCGCGGGCTTGCCCGTCGGCACGGACGACAGCGCCTGGGCGACGGGCTCGCACTCGGCCCGCTCGACCGAGAGGGTGCCGGGGTCGAAGACGTCGTCCTTGCCCGGCTCGGCGACCTCGTGGTCCTCGAGGTCGGCCGAGGCGATCACGAGCTTCTCCAGTTCGGCGGCGGTCAGCGCCTTGGCCGCCGGAGCGCTCGACGCGGCGTCGCTCTTCGCCGCCCCGTCCCCGCCGCTGCCGCCCTTCTCGTCCCCGCCGCCGCACGCGGTGGCCAGCAGGGCGAGGGCGGCCGCGGAAGCGGTCAGGGCGGTACGGCGGACGACGGTGGTTCTCATGGTGCTCACTCCCTGGTTCCGGCGCCCGGCGCCGGGCGCGGCGCAGGGCTCACGGGAGTGAGACCGCCGTGAGTCGATCAAGGTTGTACCGAAGCGCCCTCAGACCTGGACGATGGGCTCCCGGGTGAACAACGCGCCCAGTTGCGGGGCGTTCACCCGGCGGTCGGCCAGGCGCAGGCCCTCCCAGGCGGTGACCTGGTTGGCGGTGAGGACCGGCTTGCCGAGTTCCTTCTCCAGGGCGGGGATGTGGGCGATCGTGTGCAGGGCCGTGTGCGGCAGCAGCAGCGCGTCCGCGTCCGGGGTGTCGGCCGCGCGGGCCAGGGCGAACAGCTCCTCCTCGCCCCAGGTGCCGACCTCCGCCGCCGTGCCGGTCCCCGAGCCGCGCACCCCGGTCACCTCCGCGCCGCCGGCCCGCAGGAACTCGGCGAAGAGCACGGCCACGTCGTCCGGATAGGCCGCGCCGACGGCGACCCGCCGCGCCCCGATCTCCCGCACCGCGTGCACGAAGGCGAACGACGTCGACGACGCCGGCATGCCCGCCGCCCGGGCGAGGCTGCGCACCTGCTCGTGGGCGCCGTCCCAGCCGTGCACGAAGCTGCCGCTGGTGCAGGCCCACACCACCGCCTCGGCACCCGACAGGCGCAGTTGCTGCAGGCCGGCCGCCAGCCGCTCGGGCGCGCCCATCTGGAGCAGCACGTCCACCCGGTGCGCGTCCTCACCGAGGTCGGTGTGCACCAGGTCCACCCGGATGTCGCTGCCCAGCAACTGCTCGATACGCGGATAGTCGTCCTCTGCGGAGTGGCCCGGGTAGAGGAATCCCAGTGCGGTCATGTCCAGCCTTCCTGCTGCTTCTCTTCCGGCACGTCCGGCGCGTCCGGCACGTCCGGCGGTACGGTCCCGGAGCGCGCCGACGCGGTCCCGGCGTCCGGGTACCCCGTCGGCGCGACGCCGCCCCTCACGGCCACCTGGTTGGCCGAGACGAGTGCTGTACGCGATCCGGCTTCGAGCCGTGGGCCGGCCCGGGCTCTGTAACCCTCCGGTGCCCGGCGTCACCGGGGCGCCCCGGCACGCGTCCAGCTCCACCAAGGCCTCCGGGAGCACGCCGGGGGTGATCGCGGGGGCCGAGGTGCGGCGGACGCGGTGTTGTCGACGGAGGTGGCCGGCGGGCCGGGCTCCCGTGACCGGACGGCGTCCGGGTCCTTCCCGACGGGGCCCGCGGGCGGGGTGCGCGGACCGGGGGTGGCGCAAGGGATTTCCGGACGGCTCCGCGGGTGCGCGGCGCCCGGTCGCCGGGGGTCGGGCCGGGTGGCCGATCCCGCGCCCGACCAGGGAGATTTCGGGGAACCGGGCCGCCCCGCCCCTCGTCGTCCCGCGCCGGTCAAGGCCACCCGGCCGCCGGACGGGACCGAAACCGGCTGGAATAACTCGCATCACTTCGGGTAGCGGCGCCGCCATGGCTCCACCACTGCAACCACTGAGACGATTCCGAGATACCTCCGGTCCCTCACGCCGGTCGCTGCTCGCGGGGGTCGCGGCGCTCGGCGCACTGGGGGCCGCGGGCTGTTCCCGCGTGCCGACGGCGGCCACGGGCGGTGGTGACCTGCTGGACCGGCTGAGGGCGGCGGGGGTCGTCCGCCTGGGCATAGCCGGTGAGATCCCGTTCGGTTACATCGACAGGAACGGCGGTCTGACCGGCGAGGCGCCGGAGCTGGCCAAGGTCATCTTCAAACGGCTCGGGGTCGACCGGGTGCAGCCCGTGCCCACCGAGTTCGGCTCGCTGATACCCGGGCTGAACTCCCAGCAGTTCGACGTCGTGGCGGCCGGGATGTACGTCAATCCCGAGCGCTGCGAGCAGGTCCTCTTCTCCGACCCCGACTACCAGATGCTCGACTCGTTCATCGTGCGCAAGGGCAACCCGATGGGCCTGCACGACTACCGGGACGTCGTCGAGAAGAAGGCGAAGTTCGCCACCGGCACCGGGTACGCGGAGATCGCGTACGCCGTCGAGGCCGGGTACGAGGAGAGCGACATCCTGATCGTCCCCGACCAGGTCGCCGGCCTGAACGCCGTCGAGGCCGGACGCGCCGACGTCTTCGCCGGGACCGCCCTGACCACCCGCGAGGTGGTGAAGAAGTCGGCCAAGGCGGAGGTCACGGAGGCCTTCAAGCCGATCGTCGACGGGAAGCCGCACGTCGACGGCGGCGCCTTCGCCTTCCGGCCGACCGAGACGAAGCTGCGGGACGCCTTCAACGCCGAACTGCGCGAGCTCAAGAAGAGCGGCGAACTGCTCCGCATCCTCAGGCCCTTCGGGTTCACCGAGGACGAGATGACGGATCTGACCGCGAAGGAGCTCTGCGGCGGATGACATCGGGACTCTGGGAACTCGTACTCGACGGCGTCTGGGTGACGGTCCAGCTGCTCGTCCTCAGCGCGCTGCTGGCGGCGGCGGTCTCCTTCGTGGTCGGCGTCGCGCGCACCCACCGGCTGTGGATCGTCCGCTTCCTGGCCGGCTTCTACACCGAGGTGTTCCGCGGGACCTCGGCACTGGTGATGATCTTCTGGGTGTTCTTCGTGCTGCCCCCGGCCTTCGGCTGGCAGCTGGTGCCGCTGTGGGCGGGCACGCTGGCACTCGGCCTGACCTACGGGGCGTACGGCTCGGAGATCGTGCGCGGCGCCCTCGCCGCGGTCGACCCGGCCCAGCGCGAGGGCGGTGTCGCGCTCAGCTTCACGCCCTGGCAGCGGATGAGGCTGATCCTGCTGCCGCAGGCGGTGCCGGAGATGATCCCGCCGTTCTCCAACCTGCTGGTCGAGCTGCTCAAGGGCACCGCCCTGGTGTCGATCATGGGCATGGGCGACCTGGCGTTCAGCGGCAACCTGGTGCGGCTGGCGCTGCAGGAGAGCGCGGAGATCTACACGTACGTCCTGCTGATCTACTTCGTGATCGCCTTCCTGCTGACCCGCCTGATGCGCGGTCTGGAGAAGAAGCTGAAGGCGGGGGTCGGCAAGACCCCGGTCCGTGATCCGGACGTGGAACTGAAGCGGCCCGAGACGACCAACGTGGGGGGTGCCGTCTGATGAAGTGGGACTGGAGCGCGGTCTCCGACTTCATGCCGCACTTCTGGGACGGCCTGCTGGTCACCCTGCAGATCCTGGTCCTGGGTTCGCTGATCTCGTTCGCGCTGGGTCTGGTGTGGGCGCTGCTGATGCGGGCGCCGACGCACTGGGTGACCTGGCCGGTGGGCGGGGTGACGGAGTTCGTCCGCAACACCCCGCTGCTGGTGCAGCTGTTCTTCCTGTTCTACGTGCTGCCCGAGTGGGGGATCACCTTCTCGGCGCTGACCACCGGTGTCTTCGCCATCGGGCTGCACTACTCGACGTACACGATGCAGGTCTACCGCGCGGGCATCGAGGCCGTGCCGGTGGGCCAGTGGGAGGCGGCGACGGCGCTGAACCTGCCGCCGCGCCGGACGTGGACCGCGGTGATCCTGCCGCAGGCCGTGCGCCGGGTGGTGCCCGCGCTCGGCAACTACGTCATCTCGATGCTGAAGGACACGCCGCTGCTGATGGCCATCACCGTGCTGGAGATGCTCGGTGAGGCGCGGCTGTTCTCCCAGGAGAACTTCCAGTTCACCGAGCCCCTGACGGTGATCGGCCTCGCCTTCGTCGTCATCTCCTACCTGGCCTCCCTTGCCCTGCGAGCCCTGGAGCGACGCCTTGTCCACTGACACCCACACCCCGTTCGACAAGAAGCCGGAGAGCACGGCGGGCAACGGCGAGCTGATCCGCCTCGAGCAGGTCACCAAGCGGTTCGGGGACCACACGGTCCTGGACCACCTGGACTTCTCCGTGGACGCCGGCAAGCACGTCACGCTGATCGGTCCGTCCGGTTCGGGCAAGACGACGATCCTGCGGCTACTGATGACGCTGCTGAAGCCGGACGAGGGGACGGTCACCGTCGACGGGGAGCGGCTGTTCCCGGCGCCGGAGAAGCAGGTCCGCGAGGTCCGCAAGAAGATCGGGATGGTGTTCCAGCAGTTCAACCTGTTCCCGAACATGACGGTGCTGCGGAACATCACCGAGGCCCCGGTCACCGTGCTCGGCATGTCCAAGGACGCTGCCGAGGAGCGGGCGCGGGAGCTGCTGGAGATGGTCGGGCTGACCGACCACCTCGACAAGCACCCCGCGCAGCTGTCCGGCGGCCAGCAGCAGCGGGTGGCGATCGCGCGGGCGCTGGCGATGCGGCCGCGGGTGCTGCTGCTGGACGAGGTGACCTCGGCGCTCGACCCGGAGCTGGTCGCGGGCGTGCTGGACGTGCTGCGGGACATCGCCCGCTCCACGGACATCACCATGCTCTGCGTCACCCATGAGATGAACTTCGCCCGGGACATCTCCGACCAGGTGCTGATGTTCGACCAGGGCCGGATCATCGAGGCCGGTCCGCCGGAGGAGATCTTCAGCGAGCCGGAGCACGACCGGACACGGGAATTCCTCAGCGCGGTGCTGTAGCTACGGACCGTGAACGGGGCAATGCCCGAGGTCCACGCCATGGAGCATCCCCCTGGCATGTGCCAGGGGGTCGGCGCCGCAGATGAGAAGGCCGCGTTCTCGTCAACACCCGCTTCCCCAGGGCATCTTGAGGGCTATCGTGGAGGGGATTCGCCGACCGGATTACGGCCCCACGAGCGAGCGCAGGGGGAAACCGTGGCGTTGAGGCACGAGCCGACCGCGCCGTACCACTCGGTCCAGGACGCGCTGCGCGTCCTGGAGACGGTGGCGCGGCACACCGCAGGAGTCACCGAGGCCGAACTCGCCCGCGGGACCGGCCTCGGCACGGAGCGGCTGACCGCGCTCCTGCGGATGCTGCGCCGCGAGGCCTACGTCGCGCAGATCACCGACGGCGCCTACGTCACCGGAGCGGCCTTCGCCCGCCTGGGCGCCGCCGAGGGGCACGAGGAGGCGCTGCGCGAGAAGCTCCAGCGCACCCTGGACCGGCTCCGCGACCGCGTGGGCGCCGCCGTCTACCTCAGCCGGTACGTCGACGGCGAGGTCAGGATCACCCAGTACGCCGACGGCCCGGCCACCCCGAAGGTCAACGAGTGGGTGGACTTCCGTCACTCCGCGCACGCCACCGCGATCGGCAAGAGCCTGCTCACCCAGCTCGACCACAACGGCCGGCGCGACCACCTCGCCCGGCACCGGATGGCCCGGCTCACCTCGCGCACCATCACCAGTGACACGCTGCTGCTCTCCCGGCTGGCGGCGCAGCCGCCCTGCGTGCCCGTCCTCGACCTCCAGGAGTACGCGGTCGGCACGGTCTGCGCGGCCGTCCCGATCACGGCCGGCTCCTCGGCGGGCTGTCTGGCGCTCTCCCTGCCGGTCGCGCACGCCCACCGCCTGCGCCAGGCCGCCGACACCCTCAACCGCAACGCGGCCCCGGTGCTGCTGTCGCTGACGATCTAGGCGATCCGGCGGTGGTGCGGACCACCCCCGGGGACCGGGTATTATTTTTCTCGTCGCCGACCGCGGGAGCGGGAGGCGGGAGTCATGCGCCGCTAGCTCAGTTGGTTAGAGCAGCTGACTCTTAATCAGCGGGTCCGGGGTTCGAGTCCCTGGCGGCGCACCGAGAAGGGCCTCTCGTGGGAGCGAGAGGCCCTTTGACATGCCCGGACGGGGATCAGAACGTGACGTCGGAGCAGGCGTAGAACGCGTTACCCGTGTCGTGGACCGTCCACACCGCGAGGATCACGTGGTGTCCGCTGAGCCCGGACGGCAGCCGGCCGCTGTGCGACAGCGTCTGCGGCGGACGCTGGCCGTTGTAGGGCACGGTGAGGAACGGCGTGAGGTTGAGGTCGGACCGGGACAGGTTGTGGTTCTGGTTCCAGCCCGGTTTCGTGACGTAGTACTTGAAGTCGGTGGTGGCGTGCATGGCCGTGAACTGCCACCGGAAGGTGTAGTTCTGGCCGCCGGACACCCGGGTCGTGGGCCAGGCGCCGCCCGAGGGGGTCTTCGGGCTGTCGAGCTGGGCGAACCGCGTGTTGCCCGCGGAACAGAGCTGCCCGTCGGCGGGGCCCGAGGCGGGGAAGCCCTTCGGGCCCTCGACGCTCTGCGGCTCCCACTGGATGGATCCACAGTTGGCCACCGAGCCGTTCTGGCAGAGCTTCTGCCGGCTGACCGGCAGATCGGTGTAGCCGTGGCCGCTGGCACCACCGGAGGAGAGCACGAGTGCTCCGGTCGTGGCCAGCCCCACCGCGGCTGCGTACATCGTGGTCCTGGTGCGCATGCTGCCGCTCCTGGTGAACGTGGGGGAGTTTTCCTGAGCCGTGCAGGTAGGTCTAGACCAAGTCTGAGATTATGGGCGCAGACTGAGCATGTCCATACCAATCACAGGGTCCGTTCCCCCTGCGTTCACGGGCCCGCCTCCCCCCGTCCCGCGCAGAACGCCACCGTCAGGTCCTTCACCAGCGCCTTGCGTTCGTAGTCGTCCAGCTCCACCAGCCCCCGCGCGGTCAGCAGGGTCACCGTGTCCTCCACCGAGTCCACGACCGCACCGAGCACGCTCGCCCGGTGCCGGGCGTCCAGCGCGGCGATCCGGCGCCGGTGCATCGCGGCGGCCACCTCGGGCGCGTACTCCACCCGGACCGGCCGCACCGCGAACACCTCCACCCCCACCGGCGCGGTGTCCGCCGCCACCAGCCGGGTCAGCGCGTCCTGCGCCGCCTCCACCGCACCCCTGTCCGCGCCCGGCGCCGCCACCGGCACCCGCACCAGTGCCGCCTCGACGCACGCGCGCAGGTACGCCTCGTGGTCCTCGACGCCCAGCGTCGCCCGCGCGGTGTCCCGCACCCGCCACACCACCAGGACGGCCACCCGCAGCGCGACCCCGTCGCGGTCGGCCGCCCGCACCGGTTCACCGCGCCAGTGCCGCAGCCGTACGTCGACCCGGCGGCGCAGCAGCAGCGGGTTGACCCACATCAGCCCGGTCCGCCGGACGGTCCCCCGGTAGCGGCCGAACAGGCCGAGCACCCAGGCCCGCCCGGTCCGCCCGCGGGTCAGCCCGCCGAACCCGAACAGGCCGAGCGCCCCGGCCCCCGCGTACGCCGCCCACTGCGCGGGGCCGAGCCCCGCCGCACCGGCGCGCGCCGCCGGCCCGAGCGCCTCCGCCACCGGCGGCGGCAGCACGCCCGCCCACCACGAGGTGACCGCGCAGCCGGCCGCCCCGCACATCCCGGCGAGCACCCCCACGAGGCCGGGCAGCACCCGGGCGGGCCGCTCCACCAGCTCGGGATCGACCCGCGGAACGGTGGTCGTCGCCCGCCCGCCGGCCGGGCCGCGCGGACGGGGCCCCTCCCCCGTGCCGCGCGCACCCCCGTCCGCCCGGCGGGCGACGACCACCGGGCGCAGCCGCACCGGCGCCGGTTCGGGGGCGTCGCGGAACAGCAGGTGGACGGGGATCTCGGTGGTGGACTCGGTACGGATGAGCCGGGCGGACCGGCCACCCACCACACCACCCACCGGACCACGGTCCGCCGGGGCGCGGTCCACGGGACCGCAGTCCACCAGGTCACGGTCCACCGGACCGCAGTTCACCGGACCGCGATCCACGGAGCCGCGATCCACCGGACCGCCGGACTCGGGGAGGCGTCCGGGGACACGCCCGGGAACGTGTTCGGGGGTGCTCTCGGGGACGGGGGATGCCGTCGTGGTCACGCGTGCCTCCAGCCTCCGCGCCAGATGCGTCGCATCGGTCACTTCGAGGGACGTGGACGCCGAGGAGCACCTCGCGCCCGGGGTGGGTCATGCGAAGAGCCGCCGCCAGGTCTCCGGGCCCGGGTAGCCGTTCGCCGCTCCGCCGCGCCAGCCCTGGGACCGCTGGAAGGCCTCCACGTTGCGGCGGTCGGCCTCGCTCCAGCGCGGTCCCGGCCCCTTCGTGTAGTACCGGCCGAACCCCTTCTTCACCAGTTGCCTCCCGAGCCGCGTGACGTGGTCGTTGACGGCGCCCGGCCGGAACGGCGCCCGGCCCGGATAACCCGGCACCCCGTACGGGGCGTGGGCGGGCGCGGGTGGCGGGGCGGACGAGGCGAACGATCCGGAAGCGGAATCTCCGCTTGGGATCTCCCGGCCCTCTCCGGACACCAGCAGCTCCCAGGTCAGCGGCCCCGGCAGCCCGTCCGCCGCCGCGCCCCGCCACCCCTGGGCCTCCTGGAACGCCCGGGTCGCCCTGCGGTCCGCCTCCGTCCAGCGCGGTCCGGGAGGGGCGGGGTAGAAGCGTCCGGCGCCGCGGGCGACGAGCATCCGGCCGAGTTCGGCGACGTACTCGTTCTCCGCGCCGGGGCCGAAATACGCCGCTCCGGGGAACGGCGTCCGGACCTCCGGGAGGGGCGCGGGGAGGGACGCTCCCGCCCCCGCCGCGCCGTCGCGCACCCCTTTGTAGCGGTACGGGACATAGCGCGCGGAGTTCCTCCAGTAGGCGTACGGGGTGGTTCTGCGGAGGGTGTGCGGCGCGGTCTGTTCGTAGGCGACGTATCGGGACCGGTCGCTGTTCGTCCAGCCACCGAAAAGGACCACATGGGATCCGCCGTAGGGGTCGGCCGCATTGTGGAACAACAGCGCGTCACCCGGCTGGAGTTCGTCCTTGGTGATTCTCTCGGCGTATTTCCCGAGGCTTCCGGTCCATTCGTTCCCGGGAAGTCGCCAGGCCATCGAGACATAACCCGAACAGTCCTGCCGGTAACCGTCGGACCAGTACGAGGACACGCCGTACGGAACCTTCCGGGCGACCCAGTCGCGGGCCCGCTCGACGATGTCCGCGCGGGTGATCGCGCGCACCCGCGCGGGATCCGCGGGGCCCGCGAACGGGGCCACCCGGCCGCCGGGACCGTACAGCGGAGCTCGCCCTCCTTGCGGGGTATCTGACCTCTCACCTGCGGGAACGTCCCGATCGGCGGGACGCGGGGGCTGGGGGGCGGCGACCGCGGGGGCGCCGGGCGCGGCGATCACGGCGGAGGTCACGGCGGCCGCGACGAGAGCGGTCCGGCGCGCCGCCGGATGGCCCGGGAAACGGCCGGCCCGGGAATGCGGGAGCACCCGCCGCCAGTGCGCGCAGCCGGGACAGTCGCAGTCGTCCGCCGGATCGATCTCCTCGAATACCGGAGACTCCATGCGATTCCCCTCACACTCCCGCTCGATTTCGCCACGTCCGTGCACGACGGTCATTTTCGCAACTGTCGTCCGCACACGCATGCTGACGGTCCGAACGATGTACGGGTGGTGGACCGGGACCGTACCGGGCGGTGGACCGCGGGTGGCGGCCGGGCGGCCCGTGGTCAAAAGCACCCGGCGGTGTCCTGTAGAGTTAACGACGTCAGCGCGCGCCGCTAGCTCAGTTGGTTAGAGCAGCTGACTCTTAATCAGCGGGTCCGGGGTTCGAGTCCCTGGCGGCGCACCGACCCGACGGGCTCCTCGTGCATGCGAGGGGCCCGTCGGTTTTTGGCCGGATACCTTCTCGCGACTGTTGAACGCAGCACACTCGGCGCACGTATGCAACACCGGCCCCACGACTCTCCCTCAGCGGTCACAATGGTCCCGTATGACCGGTGAACACCACGTTTCACATCTTGCGATCATGCTGGGCACCGTAGAACCTGGGTTCTTCACGTTGCTGCGGATTCGCGGCGGTTGGGGGGCAAGAAACCGGTTGTCGGTGATACGGGGCAAGGGTCCCGCATCATGAAGCGGTGCCGAGGGGGGCATCATGCAACCGGAACAGCGTTGTGCCGTGTCTATAAGGTGTGGCTGACGCGGTGACAGCAGTCAATCACCGAGACGCCCGTGACGGTCGAGGGTGCCGGAGCGGACGTGAGGAAGCGACGAAACACGCGGTGACCGCCGCGTGTCGGGGGGATGACTCATGACGTCGACGCCGACGGGCGCCGGTAGGGACGACGATCCGTCCCGGACCACCCAGCTCAGGGTGCCTCCGCACCGGAACTGGAACACGGGTGCGTTCCGCCGGATCAAGAAGACGCTGCCGCGATACGACTACGAGCACTACAGCCGGCTCGCGGGCCCCCTCACCCAGCCCGATCCGAACAGACCGTACAAGGTGCAGTACCGCTCGCTGATCTCGCAGGAGCCGCACCGCATCCGGATCGCGTTGATGCTGGCCGCGGCCCCGGTGCTGTCGCTGGTGCTGCTGGTGTGGCTGCTGCAGCCCTCGCACTGGACCGAGCGGGACTACGTGGAGTTCGAGTGGCTGCCGGCCCTCGACATCGTCATGCTCGTCTCGATCGGCCTGATCGAGTTCTTCCGCTGCATGAACGTGCTGTCGAACGCGCACGCCACGCTGGTCGCCCGCGACCCGGTCCCGGTGGTGCCCGAGAGCGGCACCCGGGTCGCCTTCCTCACCTCCTTCGTGCCCGGCAAGGAGCCGCTGGAGATGGTGACGAAGACCCTGGAGGCGGCGGTGAAGATCCGTCACCGGGGCCTGATGCACGTCTGGCTGCTCGACGAGGGCGACGACCCGGAGGTGAAGGAGGTCTGCGCACGCCTGGGCGTGCACCACTTCTCCCGCAAGGGCGTCGCGAAGTGGAACCAGCCCAAGGGCGCGCACCGCGCGAAGACCAAGCACGGCAACTACAACGCCTGGCTGGACGCGCACGGCGACGACTACGACTACTTCGCCTCGGTCGACACCGACCACGTGCCGCTGCCGAACTACCTGGAGCGGATGCTCGGCTTCTTCCGCGACCCGGACGTCGGCTTCGTCATCGGCCCCCAGGTGTACGGCAATTACGACAACTTCGTCACCAAGGCCGCCGAGTCCCAGCAGTTCCTCTTCCACGCGCTGATCCAGCGCGCCGGCAACCGCTACGGCTCGCCGATGTTCGTGGGCACCTCCAACGCCGTGCGCATCAAGGCGCTCAAGCAGATCGGCGGCCTGTACGACTCGATCACCGAGGACATGGCGACCGGCTTCGAGATGCACCGCCACAAGAACCCGGCGACGGGCCGGAAGTGGCGCTCGGTCTACACCCCGGACGTGCTCGCGGTCGGCGAGGGCCCCAACGCCTGGACCGACTTCTTCACCCAGCAGATGCGCTGGTCGCGCGGTACGTACGAGACGATCATCGGGCAGTACTGGAAGGGCTTCTACTCGCTCCCGCCGAGCAAGCTCTTCAACTACACCATGATGATCATCTTCTATCCGATGTCGGCCCTGAACTGGATCCTGGCGGCGGTCAGTTGCGCGCTGTTCCTGGGCCTGGGCGCCTCGGGTGTGAACATCGACCCGGTGGTCTGGCTGATGCTCTACGGCAACGCCTCCGCCCTGCAGATCGGCCTCTACGTCTGGAACCGCCGGCACAACGTCTCGCCGCACGAGCCGGAGGGCTCCGGCGGTGTGGCCGGCATGGTGATGTCCGCGCTGTCGGCGCCGCTGTACGCGAAGGCGCTGATCGACTCCGTGCTCCGCAAGAAGAGCAAGTTCGTGGTCACCCCCAAGGGTGATTCGGCCAGCCCGGACACCTGGTTCGGCACCTTCCGGTACCACTGGTACTTCATCCTGATCTTCGCCGGTTCCATCGCCGCGGGCTTCGTCTACGGGCACTCGCACCCGGCGATGGTGATCTGGGCGACCTTCGCCCTGCTGATCACCGCCGCGCCGATGTTCGCCTGGCGGCACGGCATGCGGCAGGACCGGAAGAAGCCCGGCGGCCACGCCTCCGGCGGGCGGCCGGACGACGCCGGGGCGCCCCGCGCGCAGCAGCCGCCGCCGATGCCGCAGCAACAGCGGCACGCCCCGCAGGACCGGCCCACCTGGGCCCCCTCGCACGGCGGCCCCGCGGGCACCGGGGAGGCACCCGGAGACGACCAGACCATGCAGATCGCCCTTGGTGGACTTGGGGGACGTAAGGAATGAAGGACCGTGCAGGCCGCCGTCGGGCCCGTCGGATCGCGATAGGCACGGCGGTGGTGCTGGCGCTGGCCGGGATGAACGGGCCGTGGCTGTACCGCTTCGGCACCGAGAAGTACCACCAGTACAAGATCGACCAGCCCGAGTACAAGGCCGCGAACGGCAAGTGGGAGATCGTCGAGTTCCCCGAGGAGTACCGGCAGAACACCATTCACGCGGCGCTGCTGCGCACCGGCAAGGTGCTGCTCGTCGCGGGGTCCGGCAACGACCAGGACAACTTCGACGCGAAGAAGTACGACACCCGGATCTGGGACCCCGTCAAGAAGACCATCAAGAAGGTGCCGACGCCCACCGACCTGTTCTGCACCGGCCACACCCAGCTCGCCAACGGCAACCTGCTGATCGCGGGCGGCACCAAGCGGTACGAGAAGCTCAAGGGTGACGTGAAGAAGGCCGGCGGCCTGATGCTCGTCCACAACGAGAACCCGGACAAGCCGATCACCCTGCCCGCCGGCACGAAGTTCACCGGCAAGGAGAACGGCAAGACCTTCGTCTCGAAGGACCCGGTGCTCGTCCCGCGCGCCAAGAAGAACTTCGACCCGGACACCGGCGAGTTCCTGGGCAACACCCCGGGCGTGGGCCGCATCTACGTCGAGGCGCAGAAGGAAGGCGCCGCGTACGAGACCGGCACCCAGGACAACTACCGGGTGCACGGCCTGACCGGCGTCGACGCCCGCAACACGTACGGCATCGCGGAGAAACTCGCCCTGGACAAGAAGGACTTCCAGGGCATCGACGACGCCTTCGAGTTCGACCCGGTCGCCGAGAAGTACATCAAGGTCGACCCGATGAAGGAGTCCCGCTGGTACCCGACGCTCACCACCCTGAGCGACGGGAGGATCCTCAGCGTCTCCGGCCTCGACGACATCGGCCAGCTGGTCCCGGGCAAGAACGAGGTCTACGACCCCAAGACCAAGAAGTGGGCCTACACCGACGAGGTCCGCCAGTTCCCGACGTACCCGGCGCTGTTCCTGATGCAGAACGGCAAGGTCTTCTACTCGGGCTCCAACGCCGGCTACGGACCGGACGACGTGGGCCGCGACCCGGGCGTCTGGGACGTGGAGACCAACAAGTTCACCAAGATCCCCGGGCTGAGCGACCCGAACATGATGGAGACGTCCGGCACGGTGCTGCTGCCGCCCGCGCAGGACGAGAAGTACATGGTGATCGGCGGCGGCGGGGTCGGCGAGTCCCGGTTGTCCAGCGAGAAGACCCGCATCGTCGACCTCAAGGCCGACGACCCGGAGTTCGTCGACGGCCCCTCACTGGACAAGGGCACCCGCTACCCGCAGGCGTCGGTCCTGCCGAACGACGAGGTGCTGGTCACCGGCGGCTCGGAGGACTACCGGGGCCGCGGCGACTCCGACATCCTCGAGGCGCGGCTCTACGACACGGAGAAGAACGAGTTCAGACGGGTCGCCGACCCGCTGGTGGGCCGCAACTACCACTCGGGCTCGATCCTGCTGCCCGACGGCCGCGTGATGGTCTTCGGCTCCGACTCGCTCTACGCCGACAAGGCCAACACCAAGCCGGGCGAGTTCGAGCAGCGCATCGAGATCTACACGCCGCCGTACCTGTACGGCGACGACGAGCGGCCCGAGCTGTCGGGCGGGCCGGAGAGCATCGCCCGCGGCGAGTCCGGCACGTTCACCTCCGCGGACGCGGCGTCGGTCAAAAGCGTGCGGCTGATCCGGCCGAGTGCGTCCACGCACGTCACGGACGTGGACCAGCGGTCGATCGCGCTGGACTTCAAGGCCGACGGGGACGAGATCACCGTGACGGTGCCGGAGAACGGGAACCTGGTCCAGTCCGGGTGGTACATGCTGTTCGTCAACGACGGTGACGGGACGCCCAGCAAGGCGCGGTGGGTGCGGGTGCCGTAGCGCCGCGCGGCTCGGCCGTCTCTTCGTCCGCGTGCCCGTCGTGGCCGGTCGCGCAGTTCCCCGCGCCCCTTGGGCACGGGGAACTCGCCGTCACTCAGCCCCTTCGGCCAGTTTCAGGGCGTACTCGGGCCACCACTCGCCGGCCTTCGGGCCGCCCTTGCACTCGCCGTCCGACTCCCCCGGGCGCTTGACCCACAGGTAGGCGTCGACCAGGGGGTCGGCCGTCTTCGTCGTCGGGGTCTCGCCGAGGGCGCGGCCGGGCGGGTTGCACCAGCGTTCGTCCGCGGCGCCCTCGGTGTAGGGGCCGTTGCCGTTGCGGCTGGTGTCGATGACGAAGGGCTTGCCGCCGATCTTGGCGGAGAGTTGCTTGCCGTAGGCGATGGAGTCCTCGGTGGAGTAGAAGTTGGAGACGTTCACCGAGAAACCGTCGGCCTGGTCGATGCCCGCCCGCTTCAGCGGCTCGTGGATCTGGTCGGGGTCGCCCCAGCCGGCGTTGCCCGCGTCCAGGTAGACCTTGGTGTTCTTCAGTCCCTTCAGTGTGGTGACGGCGCCCTTGAGGAGGTCGTAGCGCTCCTCGTGGAACTGGCCCGGGGTGCAGCCGTCCACCAGGTGCAGCACCGCGTCGGGTTCCAGGATCACGGTCGCCGGGCGGTCCCCGATGCCCCGGGCGACGTCGTCGACGAAGGCGCGGTAGGCGTTGCCGTCGGCGGCGCCGCCCTGCGAGTACTGGCCGCAGTCGCGGTGCGGGATGTTGTAGAGGACCAGCAGCGCGGTGCGGCCCGCGTCGTCCGCGCCCTCGGTGAAGCCGCGCGTCTGCTCCTCGGGGTTCTCCGGGTTGATCCACTCGGCGACGGGCTGCTGGGCGATCCTGCGGATCCGGTCGGCCTCCGCCTTCTTGCCGTCCTCCGCCAGCCGGGCCACCTGCCGTGCGGCGGTGCCGTCCGGGTTGACCCAGAACGGGGCGGATTCCTTCGGCTGCTGCGTGATCTTCGTGCCGGCGTCCGGCTCGTCCCCCTTGTCGTCCGAGGAACACCCGGTCATCAGCAGCGCCGCCCCCAGCACCACCGCGGACGCGCGCCCCCCGACGAACGCCCCGACCCCCCTGCTGCCGTACATCAAGCCCCCCTTGGGTGCACTTGTTCCATGTGCTCCGAGCCCCAATCCTGACATACGTCCCGTGACGCCCACGAGGCCGAACACCGGCTTGTCCGCCGTCTGTTACAGCCCGGTGGCACGGGCGCGGCCGGCCGTGCGGCACGGGCCGGCGGCGGGCGTCACCTGCGGTGATCACCGGCCGCGGCCGGACGGGGACGTGGTTCAGGGGCCCGCCGGCCCGCCGTCTCGTCCCCCTCGGGGCGGGGCCGGGGACGGTGGCCGTGCCGCGCGGCCGCCCCGGGTGTCACCGCTCGTTTCCGGCACGGAGCCAGGCGAGGTAGTCGGCGGCAGCGGCGGCGGTGTCGTACCGGGGCTCGAAGCCGGTGTCCTCGCGCAGTCGTGTGATGTCGAGCCAGCTCACGGGCCGCGCCGTGCCCGAGGGCAGTTCCCACCGGAAGCCGGGCTCGACGGACTCGAGCGCGGTGACGACGTCGGCGTTGCTGGTGGCCCGGCCGGAGGCGACGTTGTACGTCGAGTGGCGCAGCTCGTCGGCGAGCTGCAGGAGGGCGAGCGCGCGGCCGGTGTCCTTGACGTAGAGCAGGTCGAGCGCGTCCTCGGCGTGCGGCGGCGCCATGAGCCCCGTCAGGTCGGGCTCGGTCAGCCGCGCGGCGGCGTGTGCGAGCGACGGGGCGGCGAAGAACGGGTCGGGCAGGTGTCCGCCCGGACCCCAGGTGCCGGAGATGCGCGCGTTGACGACGCTCACGCCGGTCACGTCCGACAGGTGGCCGGCGAGCAGTTCGTTGATCTTCTTGAACACCGGGATGACGTGGGAGTACGCCAGGGAGAGCGGCATGTCCTCGGTGAGCGCGCCCTCGGACGCGGTGCCGCCGTAGACGCCGATGGTGCTCGCGGTGACGACGCGGCGCACCCCCCAGGCCTGCGCGGCGCGGCCGATGTTGAGGAACGCGTCGAGTGCCCGTCCGGCCGCGCCGATCGGGTCGTCGTCCGTCACCGGCCAGGGCAGGGCGACGGCGAGGTGCACGATCCCGGTGATCGGGTACTTCCGCCCGACGGCGAGCAGGGTGTCGAGGTCGGCGACGTCGCCCTGGACGACGTGCACGGGCAGGTCCGCGAGAGGGGGCGGGACCTGCGGGCTGCGGCGCTGGAGGAGGACGCACTCCTCACCCGCTTCGGTGAGCGCGCGGACGGTGTGGGTGCCGATGAAGCCGGCCCCTCCGGTGACGAGGATCATGACGATACCTTTCGACGCTTCGCTGATTATCAGTGTTACTGACGATCAGCCTAAGCGTAAGATGGCCGCATGTCCACCGAAGCGAGCGCCTCCGCCGATCCGCACGACGTCCTGGGGTATCTCCTCAAGCACGCGACCTCGAAGTTCACGGTGATGACGGACGCGGCGCTCGAACCGCTGGGGATCGACAGCAAGGACTTCGGGGCGCTGCGCGTGCTGGCCCACCGCGAACCGACGTCGCAGCTCCAGGTGGCGCAGACGCTCGGCATCGACCGCACCACGATGGTGGCGCTGCTCGACGTGCTCGAACGCAAGGGAATCGTCACGCGGCGGCCGGATCCGGCGGACCGGCGCAGGAACGTGGTCGAGCTCACCGAGGACGGGGAGCGCACCTACGACGCCGCGCGGAAGGCGTACGAGGAGACCGAGAGCGCGTTCCTCGCGGTGGTCGGCCCGGACGAGGCCGGCCGGCTCCGCAGCACGTTGCGGGCCCTGCTGGAGGCCTGAGCCGGGCGCGTACGGCAGGGGGCCCGGCGGCCGCCTCACCGCCGCTCGAGTCGCGGCGGGGAAGCGGGACCGGCGCGCGCGTTCCTCTGCGGCCGCCGGTGGGGGCGGGTGCGTACGGGGCTCAGGGTGCCGTCCTCGTCCCGGTCAGGTACGCCGAGACGAGCACGTCGGCCGTGCGGGCGCCGTCGGCGCGGGCCAGCAGCCGGAGTTCGGCCCGTCCGGCAGGGCCCGGCCGCTCGTGGACCCGCTGCACGCCGGGCCGTTCGGCGGTGACGACCCGGACGTCCTCCACGGTGAACTCGGCGGTCGGGGCGTCCGCGCGCCGCACCTGGAGCGTCAGGCCGGGCCGGAGCGCCTCCACGTCCGACGGCGGGACGGGTGCCGCCATCAGCGCGGTGCCGGCCTCGCCCGGCGTCACCCCGTCCGCGGACCAGACGGCCGTGTCCGGCCCCTCACGTCCGGCGGCCACCGGCAGCCGCAGGCCGAGGGCGGGGATGTGCAGGCGCGTCGGCTCCGCGGCGGGCAGCGGACTGTGCGCGGGCGGCAGTTCGCCCCTGGGCGGCCGTCCGGCCGCCGCCATGTCGCCGGTCACGGTCCCGGACGTCCCGGAGGGCGCGCCGGTCCGCCCGCCGCCCCACAGCCACAGCCCGAGCAGCAGCACCACCCAGGCCACACCGGCGAGCAGTCGCCCGGCGCCGGACGGGAAGCCCGTACGGGGAGTGTTGCGCGGGGAACCCATCGTGCACCTCCAGACATGTGGAGGGTCCCGCGCGGGTCCCGGCACCGCATCCCCGCGGCCGCGGCGACTGCTCCGTACGGGTGAACGGCGTCAGATCAGGTCGACGAGGTCCGCGATGGAGTCCACGACCTTGGACGGACGGTACGGCCAGTTCTCCACCTGCTCGGTCCGGGTCAGCCCGGTGAGCACCAGGAAGGTCTGCATCCCGGCCTCGATGCCGGCCAGCACGTCGGTGTCCATCCGGTCGCCGATCATCGCGCTGCTCTCGGAGTGGGCCCCGATGGTGTTGAGGCCGGTGCGCATCATCAGCGGGTTCGGCTTGCCCGCGAAGTAGGGCTGTTTGCCGGTCGCCTTGGTGATGAGCGCGGCCACCGCGCCGGTCGCCGGGAGCGGGCCCTCGGTGGAGGGGCCGGTCTCGTCGGGGTTGGTGCAGATGAAGCGGGCGCCGTCGTTGATCAGGCGGACCGCCTTCGTCATGGCCTCGAAGGAATAGGTCCGGGTCTCCCCGAGGACCACGTAGTCGGGCTCGTGGTCGGTGAGGATGTAGCCGATGTCGTGCAGCGCGGTGGTCAGTCCCGCCTCGCCGATGACGTACGCCGAGCCGTTCGGGCGCTGGTCGTCCAGGAACTTGGCGGTGGCGAGGGCGGAGGTCCAGATGTTCTCGATCGGCACCTCCAGGCCCATGCGGCGCAGCCGGGCGTGCAGGTCGCGCCCGGTGTAGATCGAGTTGTTGGTGAGGACCAGGAAGGGCTTCCCGGAGTCGCGCAGCTTCTTGATGAAGGCGTCGGCGCCGGGGATCGGTACGCCCTCGTGGATCAGCACCCCGTCCATGTCGGTGAGCCACGATTCGATCGGCTTGCGGTCTGCCATGTGCGGGATCTCCTGCCGTACGCGGTCCTGCGTGCGCCCCAGCCTAAACAGGCCGGGATCTTGAGGGAATGCCGGATACGGCTCGGCCTCGCGGGCGGACGGGCGGTCCGGGGCGGCGGGGCGAGGGGCGGTGTTCGCGCCAGACGGCGCGAAAGTGGCGCGAACACGTGTTGCCGCTGTGTCGTGTGCGTCGCAGCCTGAGGTGGCGGGAGCGCTCCCACGACCTCCTGTGCCCCCACAGCCCCGTTCACCGGCCGTCGACAGCACACGGAAAGAAGGAGATCGTGGCTTGTCATATGCATGCCCTTAGGGTGCGGTTCCGTCTGGCGTTCGTCCTGTGCGCGCTGCTCGCGGTGCTGCCGGCCCTCGTCCCGTCCGCCACCGCGGCCACGGAGAAGGAGGAGGGCGCGTCCGCCGTCCCCCTGCCCTCGCTCAGCGCGACCACCACCCAGGTCGCCTCCGGGCTCAGACGGCCCACCGCCGTCGTCGCCCCCGACGACGGCACGGACCGGCTGTTCATCACCGAGAAGTCCGGCACCGTCCGCGTCTACCACCCGGACACCGGCCTGGAGCGGACCCCGCTGATCGACATCACCGCCTCCGTCGACGAGTCGGGCAACGAGCGCGGTCTGCTCGGCATCGCCCTGCCGTCCGACTTCGCCGACAGCCAGGACCTGTACCTGGCGTACACGGCGCTGCCCGACGGCGCGGTCACCCTCGCCCGCTACCGGCTCGACGACTCCCGCCTGGAACCCCTGCTCTCCCAGGAGCACGCCGAGTACAGCAACCACAACGGCGGCCAGCTCGCCTTCGGCCCCGACGGCCACCTGTACTGGAGCATCGGCGACGGCGGCGGCTCCGGGGACCCCTTCAAGTCGGGGCAGCGGCTGGACACCCTGCTGGGCAAGATCATGCGGATCGACGTGAGCCGCGCGTGCGCCCCGCTCGCGTACTGCGTCCCCTCCGACAACCCCTTCGTGGACACGCCCGGCGCCCGCGCGGAGATCTGGCTGTACGGGCTGCGCAACCCGTGGCGGTTCTCCTTCGACCGGGCCGACGGCTCGATGTGGATCGGCGACGTCGGCCAGGGCCACTGGGAGGAGATCGACCACCTCGCCCCAGGCCGAGGCGGACTGAACCTCGGCTGGTCCTGCTACGAGGGCCTGGAGGAGTTCACGGACGGGGACTGCCGGCCCGGCGAGGAGTACACCGAGCCGGTCTTCACCTACTCCCCCTACACCGGCGGCTGTTCGGTCATCGGCGGCCACGTGTACCGGGGCCGGCAGTACGCCGACCTGGTGGGCGGCACGTACATCGCCACCGACTACTGCTCCTCCACGGTGTGGGCGCTGCGGCCCGACGGGCGGGGCGGTTACGAGCAGGCCGAGATCGGCAGGACGCCCACGCAGGTGACGTCGGTCGGCACGACCGTCGACGGGGAGTTCTACATGGTCAACGACCTGCCCGGCGGTCTGCACAAGGTGTCCTTCGCGCGGGAGGAACCCACCTGCCGGGTGGACCGTACGGTGAGGGCCTGGGGCACCGGCATGACGGTCGACCTCACCGTCACCAACACCGGCGGCACCCCGGTGAACGGCTGGAGCCTGGAGTTCCCGCTGACCCTCGACCAGACGATCGTCTCCGACTGGAACACGGACCTGACCCAGTTGAGCAATGTGGTCAGGGCGTCCGACGCCGCGCACAACGCCACGATCGCGCCGGGCGCGAGCATCACCCTGGGCTATCTGGCGGAACACACGGGCGACACGACGGCGCCCCCGCGGTTCACGCTGAACGGCGACGCCTGCGCGGTGGGCCGCTGACGCGCCACGACCACGCCCGCGCGACCACGGCAACCGCGTCTGCGCAGCCGCGGGTGATCGTGCCTCCCCAGTGCCTCAAGGGCCTGGGGAGGCACCTCGCGAACGCCGGTGAGGGTGAACCTCCGTCCGCCGGCCACGCCACGGCCGTACGAGCCCTGATGCCGGAGGGGGCCGAAGCTCCCTCCGGTCAGGCGTCCCCCCGCCCGAACAGCGGGGCGAGGAGCAACTGGGCCGCCCCCTCCGCGACCCCCTGCACCCCGCCGGGCGCGACCCGTACCGGCACGCCCCCGTCACCCCCGCCCTCGCGCCGGGCTCGCGCGGCGAGAACCGCGCCGACCCCCCGTACGAACTCCTCGGGCGCGGCGGCCACGGTGCGTCCCCCGAGGAGCACCAGGTCGATGTCGAGGAGCCCGACGAGGTTCGCCGCGCCCGCCCCCAGCACCCTGGCCGCCTCGGCGACGTCGCCGCGGGCGACGGCGTCCAGGCACAGCGCCTCGACGCATCCGCGGGCCCCA
Organism: Streptomyces sp. NPDC018964; assembly: GCF_044390325.1. Lineage (NCBI taxonomy): Bacteria > Bacillati > Actinomycetota > Actinomycetes > Kitasatosporales > Streptomycetaceae > Streptomyces > Streptomyces sp. NPDC018964. The sequence continues at coordinate 196,091 of NZ_JBIRYZ010000002.1, read as the reverse complement.
CAGGTGCAGAGCCGCCCGTCCAGTTGGACGACCTGGTGCCCGAACTCGCCGGCGCCGGTCCTGGCCCCCCGGTACACGCTTCCGCCGATCACCAGCCCGGCTCCCAGCCCCGTGCCGAGGTGCAGGTAGGCGAAGGAGCCCCCCTCGCCGCCGACCGCCAGTCCCAGCGCCGCCGCGTTGGTGTCCTTGTCGACGACCACCGGTACGCCGAGCCGCCGCGCCAGCGCGTCCCGGAGCGGGAAGCCGTCCCACTCGGGGAAGCCGGTGACCCGGTGCAGCACGCCCTTCTCGTGGTCGAGCGGTCCGGGCAGCGCGACCCCCACCCCGAGCGGGGCCCGGTCCGCCCCGGCCGTCCCCGGCACCCGGAGCGCCTCGACGACCCCGGCGACCCGCGCCAGTACCGCCTCCTCCCCCGCGCCCAGGTCCAGCGGTGCCCGCCTGCGGTCCACCACCGCGCCGTCCAGGTCGACCAGGACCGCCCGCAGCTCGTCCCGGTCCAGGTGGACGCCCACCGCGTGGCCCGCCTCCGGAACCAGCCGCAGCACCGTGCGGGGCTTTCCGCCCGTGGAGGCCCGGCGCCCCGCCTCGGCCGCGAGCCCGTCCGCCCGCAGCCGGGCGGTGATCTTGCTGACCGCCTGCGGGGTGAGCCCGGTCCGCTCGGCGAGTTCCAGCCGGCTGATCCCCTCCGCCCCCGCGGTCCTCAGCAGGTCGAGCACGAGCGCGGTGTTGTGGCTGCGCAGGGCGAGCAGGTTCGCTCCCAGCGGGGCCCCGTGCGCGCCGTATGCGCCATGAGCGCCGTACGCCCCGCCGATGCCGTCGTTCGTCCTCTTCACCCGCCCATTCTCTCCGCTGCTTGCACTTTGGCAACAGCGTTGCGAAAGTAGGGGGCATGACTGGCACCTCTCTCCGCGTCGGCCTCGTCGGCTACGGCCTCGCGGGCTCCGTGTTCCACGCCCCGCTGATCGCCGCGACCGAGGGCCTCGCGCTCGACACGGTGGTCACCTCGAACCCCGAGCGGCAGCGACAGGCCCGCGACGAGTTCCCGGACGTACGCCTCGCCGCGACCCCGGACGAGCTGTTCGCCCGCGCCGGCGAACTGGACCTGATCGTCATCGCGTCCCCGAACAGGACGCACGTCCCGCTCGCCACGACCGCCCTGAAGGCCGGTCTCCCGGTCGTCGTCGACAAGCCGCTCTCCGGCACGGCGGCCGAGGCGCGCGGGCTGGCGGACCTCGCAGAGGAGCGCGGCCTGCTCCTGTCCGTCTTCCAGAACCGCCGCTGGGACAACGACTTCCTCACCCTGCGCAAGCTGGTCGACGAGGGCGAGCTCGGCGACGTGTACCGCTTCGAGTCCCGCTTCGAGCGCTGGCGCCCGCAGCTCAAGGGCGGCTGGCGGGAGTCCGGCGACCCGGCGGAGATCGGAGGTCTGCTCTACGACCTCGGCAGTCACGTCGTCGACCAGGCGCTGGTCCTCTTCGGCCCGGTGACCGCCGTCTACGCCGAGGCGGACGTTCGCCGCGACGGCGCGCGGACCGACGACGACACGTTCATCGCGCTGACGCACGCGAACGGCGTCCGCTCCCACCTCTACGTCTCGGCGACCACGGCCCAGCTGGGCCCGCGCTTCCGGGTCCTGGGCTCGAAGGCCGGCTACGTCAAGCACGGCCTGGACCCCCAGGAGGCCGCCCTCCGCGACGGCCTGCGCCCCGGCACCGGCTGGGGCCTGGAACCCGAGGAGCTGTGGGGCCGCATCGGCGCCGGCGAGTCCCCGGTGACCGGTGGCGGGCACCCCGTGCCGACCCTCCCGGGCGACTACCCCGCCTACTACGCGGCCGTGGCGAAGGCCCTGCTGGCCGGCGCCCCCAACCCGGTGACCGCGCGGGAGGCGGCCGCCGCCCTGGACGTACTGGAGGCCGCGCGGCGCTCGGCCCTGGAGAAGGTGACGGTGACGCTGTGACCACCCCGAAGCAGACCCCGGAACTCGTCCCGAGCGTGGAGGAGCTGGAGGCGCAGGAACGCCGCCTGGTCTTCGAGCGGTTCACGTACGACGACGCGTGGGCGCTCGGCTCCCTGCTGGTGGAGATGGCGCGCGAGCGCCAGGCCCCGGTCGCCATCGACATCCACCGCGCGGGCCAGCAGCTCTTCCACGCCGCCCTGCCCGGTTCCGCCCCCGACAACGACGCCTGGATCGCCCGCAAGCGCCGGGTCGTCGAGCGCTACGGCTCCGCCTCCTACCTGGTGGGCGCCCGCCACCGTGCCAAGGGCACGACGTTCGAGGCGTCCTCCCGCCTGGACCCCGACACCTACGCGGCCCACGGCGGTTCCTTCCCCCTCACGGTGGAGGGCGTGGGCGTCATCGGCGCGGTGACGGTCTCGGGCCTTCCCCAACTCCAGGACCACCAGCTGGTGGTGGAGGCCCTGGAGCACTTCCTGACCCGCACCCGCCCGTAGGCCCCGCCGGACCGCTTCCCGTCCCCCGCGCGGACCGACAGCCGTGCGGGGGCGGGCGCTTCCGCGCCTCCGGGCCGTCCTCGTCGTCCCGGGGCCGGCCTTCCGGGTCCGCCCGGCTCCCGCCGGTACGGCGGAACACGAGGACACGCTCCTCGCGTCCGACGAGCGCGCCCTACCACCGCCTGACCACCGTCCGAGGCCGCTCACCCCCGTCCGACGACCATCCGTCGGCCGCCCGTCGCCCCCTGACGACCGTCCGACGCCCCCCGGCACCCGCCCGGCCCCGCCCCGCCCGCGGCACTGCTCCGGCCGGGTGACACTCGGAGCGCGGTCCCGCGTCGCAGCGGTGACGCTGGCGCCATGACACCCTTCATAACAAGGCGGCTGGCCGCCGCCCTGCTGGCCTGGCTCGCCGTCGCCCCCGGGACGGCCGTGGCGGCGGCCCCGGCCGGCGGGGACCCCGGGGCCTCGGACGGGCCTTTCACGGCCGCGGGCGACGCGTTGTCGCCCCTCGAGGAGGCCGCCCGTCCGCTGCGCACCGTCGAGCCCGTCGGCCCCTTCGACGACCTGCGCCCCTTCGGGAGGGCGGTCGGTGACGCCGTGGTGGTCGGCATCGGCGAGGCCGCCCACGGCTCCCACGACTTCGTCGCCTTCCGGCACCGGGTCCTGCGGTACCTGGTCGAGGAGAAGGGTTTCCGCTCCTTCGTCCTGGAGGCCAACTGGAGCGCAGGGCTCCGCCTGGACGACTACCTGATCACCGGGCGCGGCGACCCCGCCCGGATCATGGCCGAGGAGTTCCGGAACGCCTACCTGCTGCTGCACAGCCAGGAGTACCTGGACATGGTCCGCTGGATGCGCGCGTACAACGTCGCCCACCCCGACGACCCGGTCAGGTTCGCCGGCAACGACAACGGCTACGCCGGCCCGGAACTGTACGACCGGGTCGTCGACCACGTCCGGCGCGCCCACCCCGACCTGCTGCCCACCGTCACCGAGCTGTACCGGGGGCTGCGCCCCACCCTGCCCGTCGACGCGTGGATGCGCGCCGCCGTGACCGCGCCCCTGGACGAGCGCCGCGCACGGGCCGAACGCACCGGCCGCGTCCTGGAACTGCTCCGCGCCCGCGAACCCGCCGGGGCGGACGGGACGGACGGGGCGGACGAGGACCACGCCTGGGCGCTCCAGCACGCCACCGTCATCGACCAGGTGGCGCGCCTGTACGCCTTCGACCTCTCCGACCCCCGGAACGGGCCGGAGGCCATGGCCCACCGGGACACCGCCATGGCGGAGAACACCCTGTGGTGGCACCGCCACACCGGTCACCGGCTCGTGCTCGGCGGGCACAACAGCCACCTGTACACCAGGAGTTCCACCCCCACCCTCCCCCTCCCCCAGGGATCGGTGCTCCGGCGGCGGCTGGGCGACGGCTACCTGGCGGTGGGGCTCTCCTTCGACCGGGGTGCCGTGCACGCCACCGCGCAGGGCCTGCAGAACCCGGCCGACCAGGACGTCGGACGGTTCGAGGTGGAGCCCGCCGCTCCCGGTTCGGCCGAGCACGTCCTGGACCGGGTGAGCCACCGGAACTGGTACGCCGACCTGCGCACCGCGCCGCCCGCCGCCCGCGCCCTGCTGGACGTCACCCGCCCCAAGCGGGAGATCGGCACCGACTACCCACCGCCCGGCGACCAGGTCAACCTGCTGCGGTCGACGGACCTGGTGGTACACCTGGACGAGATCCGACCGAGCCACCCACAGGAGCGCGGGGAACCGCACCCCCTCAGGAACGCGGGGAACTGCGCACCTCCCAGGGGCGCGGGGAACTGCGCGACAAACCACGACGCACCCGCACCGCGGTTCCCCCGCCTCCCCGCGGAGCGCTACGCCTGCTTGAACTCCTGCCGCTGCCGCCCCAACCCGGAGATCTCCAGCTCGACCACGTCCCCCGCCCGCAGGTACGGCTTCGGCTCGGGCCGCCCCATCGCCACCCCCGCCGGCGTCCCGGTGTTGACGACGTCGCCGGGATACAGCGTCATGAACCGGCTGACGTACCGCACGACCTCCCCCACCGGGAAGATCTGCTCGGCGGTCGTCCCGTCCTGCTTCAGCTCCCCGTTGACCCACAGCCTCAGCGACAGGTCCTGCGGGTCGCCGACCTCGTCCGCCGTCACCAGCCACGGCCCCAGCGGGTTGAACGTCTCGCAGTTCTTCCCCTTGTCCCAGGTCCCGCCCCGCTCGATCTGGAACTCCCGCTCGGAGACGTCGTGCGCGACGGCGTACCCGGCGACGTGCGCGAGCCCTTCCTCCGCCGACTCCAGGTACCGGGCCGTACGCCCGATCACGACCGCCAGTTCGACCTCCCAGTCGGTCTTCACCGACCCGCGCGGCACCAGCACCGTGTCGTCGGGGCCGACGACCGTGTCCGCCGCCTTGAAGAAGATCACCGGCTCGGCGGGCGGCTCGGCCCCCGTCTCGCGGGCGTGGTCGTGGTAGTTCAGCCCGATGCAGACGATCTTCCCGATCCGCGCCACCGGCGGCCCGATCCGCAGCCCCTCCCCGTCCAGCGCGGGCAGCTCCCCGCTGTCGGCGGCGGCCCGGATCCGCCCGAGCGCGGCCTCGTCGGCGAGCAGCGCCCCGTCGATGTCGGCGACGAGACCCGACAGGTCACGCAGGGTCCCCTCGTCGTCGAGCAGCGCCGGCCGCTCCTGTCCCGCCGTGCCGACTCGCAGCAGCTTCATGATTCACGTCTCCCTCGATCGCGGGCCCGCCCGATGGACACGGCCCGGATGCGGCGGTGCGCAGCCATCGGAGGACTGGTCGATCCTCCAAGCCCGCGTTCCACTCCGCAAGACCCGGTTCACGTACTGGACCTCGAAGAACCGCACCCCCGGCCACCGGCACCCCGCCCCGCGCTAGCGGTACAGCACGGCCCGCTCCGCCACGCTCCACGTCGTGCTGGTCACCATGTACAGCGCGGCCGCCAGCGGCATGACGGCGACGGTGACGAGCGTGAGGAAGGACATGAACGGCATCACCCGGGTCACCGCCGCCAGCCCCGGCACCTGCTCCCCCTCACCGGCCGCGGGCACCACGGGGCCCGCGGCCGTCATCCGCCGGGAGAGCCGGTACCCGAACCAGGCGACGACGGCGGTGACGGCGAACAGCCCGACGTACACGAGTCCGGGCCCGCCGAAGACCCCGCCGTTCCCGAGCGCGTCCGCCCACCGGTCGCCGAGCGGCGCCTCGAACAGCCGGTGTCCGAGCAGTTCGTTGGTCCGTCCGCCGATCGTCTCGCTGGAGAAGAGGTGGTACAGCAGGAAGAACGCGGGCAGTTGGAGCAGGCCGGGCAGGCATCCGGACAGCGGTGACACCTTCTCCCGCGCGTGCAGTTCCATCACGGCCCGTTGCAGCTTCTCGGGGTCGCGACGGTGCTTGCGCCGCAGTTCGGCGATGCGCGGCTGGAGCGCCGCCCGCGCCTTCTGCCCGCGCGCGGCGGCCCGGGACAGGGGGTGGACGAGGAGTCGTACGAAGGCGGTGAACAGGACGATCGCGGCGGCCGCCGCGGAGACGCCGAACAGCGGCCGGAGCAGGTCGGCCAGGTGCTCGACCAGGCTGGCGAAGACGGACATGGGTGAGCCCTCCGGGGGTCTCGTCGTGCCGGAAGTACGGGAAAGAACGGCATGACGACCCGCGGCAGGGCGTGGTGAACCTACGGAGCGCACGGAGCGCACGGAGCGCACGGAAGGTGCGGAACGTGCGGAAGGAGCGCCCTACGCGGCGGTCGCCGGGAGGGCGTGCCCCGGTGCCCGGGGTCTGGTGCGCCCCCTGGCGTCGGGGTCGCGCTGGGGCAGGAAGGCCGTACGCCGGTCACGGTCGCGTATCGCCGTGCGCACCCGCGTGGGCGCCACGGCGGGCGCGCAGCGGGCGGCGAGGAGCAGGCAGACGGCGAGCGCGGCACCGGCCGCGGCGGTCGCGGCGAGCGCGACGTCGGCCAGGGAGAGCCCGCCGGCGGCGGGCATCAGCAGCAGGAACAGGAGCAGGACGGCCTGGAGCAGCGGCAGGAGCACGGCGAAGGCGGACCGCGCGGTCGCCCGATGACGGATCACTCGCCGCCCCCTCCCTCTCGTCCCCTCGCCCCTGCCCGTACCGGGTTCATACCGGATCGACCTCGACGGGCTGAAGCAGCCGCTTCGGCTTGAGCAGCGCCCGACTGACCGGATCCGCCGGGTCCAGGTTGAGTCCGGGCCCCGGCAGTACCTCAACGTCCGGCACGGGCACGATGGTTCCGCAGGCCGCGCATTCGCCGTACGGGCCGAGTTCGGTGCCGCAGTCGGCGTGCCGGAAGACGCGGAGCTGGACCCGCGTGATGTGTTCGCGTCCCCACAGGCCGAGCGCCCGCACGGTGGGCCACAGCGCGATCCCGCGGTCGGTGAGGACGTACTCCTCCCGGGGCGGCGACTCCTGGTACCGGCGCTTCTCCAGGATCCCCTGCTCGGTCAGCGCCCGGAGGCGGGCGGCGAGCACCGCGCGCGGGATGCCGAGGTGGACGAGGAAGTCGTTGTAGCGCCGCACGCCGTAGAAGGCGTCGCGGATCACGAGCAGGGTCCAGCGTTCCCCGATGACCTCGAGGGCGCTCGCGATCGAGCACTCCTGTGACGCGTAGTCCTTGCCCAGTGCCATGCCGTCCACTGTAACCACTTCCCCCGCCGTTGGTTCAATGACCGAACTCATGGTGCTACGGTGAGCCGTCCGCGTAGGTTCAATGAACGAACCCACCACCCCGGAAGCCCTCGTCCCGGCGAGCCGATCCCGCAGAGGACCCCTGACAGACATGACCGGCACCGACCCCTCCCCCGCGACCGCGCACACCACCGCCCTCACCGCCGTACGGCCGAAAGCGGCCCCCCGCCGGGACCCGTCCGTCCCGCGCCCCGGCGCCACCCTCGCGCTGACCAGCGTCGCCACCGCCGTGTCGCTGATGACGTACATCGCGCCGGTCGTCACGCTCCCCGACACCGCGGCCGCCCTGCACACCCCGCTGTCCGCCCAGGCCTGGCTGCTCAACGGCACCCCGCTGGGCCTCGCCGCCCTGCTCCTGGTCGCCGGCAGCCTCGCCGACGACTACGGCCGCCGCCGGATCTTCGTCTCCGGCACGCTCGCCCTCGGCATCACCACGGCACTCGGCGCCCTCGCCGGCACCACCTGGCTGTTCACCCTGGCCCGCGTCGCCCAGGGCGCGGCCAGCGCGGCCCTGCTGGCCAGCAGCCTCGGCCTGATCGTGCACGCCTTCCCGACACCGGCCGGCCGGGTGCGGGCGACGGGGGTGTGGGGCGCGTTCGTCACCGGCGGCACCGCGGTGGGCCCGCTGCTCGCCGCGGGGATACCCGACTGGCGCGCGGTGTACGGCGTCCTCGGCGCCGCCGCGCTGATCGTCGCCGTCCTCGGCACGCGCGCCCTCACCGAGTCCCGCTCCCCGCGCGGCGGACGTCCGGACTTCGCCGGGGCCGTCACCTTCGGCCTGGCCCTCGTCTCCCTGGTCGCGGCCCTCACCCTGGGCCGCGACGGCTGGCTCCGCACACCGGTGTGGCTGCTGCTCGCGGCGGCCGTCGCGCTCCTGGCCGCGTTCGCCCTGGTGGAGCGCCGGACGGCCACCCCCATGATCGACCTGTCCCTGCTGCGCCGCCCCGGCTTCCTCGCCTCCTCCGTCGGCGGCCTGTTCACGGGCCTGTCCGTGATCGGCCTGTTCAGCTTCCTGCCCGCGGTGCTCCAGCGCAGCCTCGGCATGTCCGCGATGGACACGGCCTGGCTGACCCTGCTGTGGGCGGGTCTCGCCTTCATCGTCGCGCTGCAGGCCCGCCGCCTGGCCGGCCGCGTCCCCACCCGCGTCCAGCTGGCGATCGCCTTCGTCCTCCACGCGGGCGGCGTCCTGACGATGCTGGGCGCGGTCGGCGCGGGCTCCACGGCCCGCTTCGTCCCCGGCATGATCATCGCGGGGGTCGGCAGCGGCCTGCTCAACGCGGCGCTCCCGCTGCTCGCCGTCGCGTCGGTCCCGCCGGCCCGGGCCGCGATGGGCTCCGGCGCCCAGCAGACCTTCCGGTACATCGGCTCCTGCGCCGGCGTCTCCCTGACCATCGCCGTCGCGACCTCGTCGAGCGGCGGCCCGGCCCGGGGCACGGACATCGCGATGATCGTCTCGGCGGTCCTGGCGCTGGTGGCGGCGGTGGCGGTCGTGGGCCTGCGGGAACGGGAGTGACGGAACGGAGGGGCGTTCCCGGCCGCACCCGTTCCGGCCACTCCCCCGTGACGCCTGCTCCGGGCCCCGGGGCGCCCCACGGCCGGTGGCCGTCCCCCCTTTGTCACCCACCGGCAGTACGGTGTCACCCATGCGCCCCGACACGCCTGCCGAAAACGTCGACCACACCGCCGAAGCCGCCCGCCTGGAGCGGACCGCCGACCTTTACCCCGAGGACGCCGAGGCCCTGCTGCTGCGGGCCGCCGCCCACCGCGAGCTCTCCGGCGACCGCCCCGCCGCGACCGCCCTCTACGACCGCCTGCTGTCCTCCTCCCGGGAGCTGGACGACCCGTACCTGGTACGGGCCCTGAAGGCCTCGAACCTCTGGGAGTACGGCCACGAGGCGGAGGCCCGCGCGATCATCACCGGCATCCGCACCGCGGCCCCGCGCGACGCGGCCCCCTGGGTGATCGTCGCGGAGTCCCTGGAGTCGCACGACGAGCTGGAGCAGGCGCACGAGACGTTCACGGAGGCGGTACGCCTCCTCCTGACCGGTGTCGAGAAGCCCCCGCGCGCCACCCACCCGCTCCTCTTCGGCCGCCACCGCGTGCGCAGGATGCTCGGCGCGGCGCACGACGAGTGGGACGCGCTCGCGGACACCGTCCACACCCTCCCGATCACCCTGGACGAGCTCCACGACCCCAAGCGGGTGTGGTCGCTCGGCTCGGAGAACCCGGTGGAGCTGGAGGCGGAGATCGTCCGCCTGCGCGCGGAACTGGGCGCGTACCGGGAGGCGCTGTCCCGCCCGTTCCCGGTGGCGGTGCTGCACTGGCCGGCCGGTGAGCTGGCGGAGCTGACGGAGGCGTACCCGTCCCTGGCGGAGGAGTACCCGTCCTACGAGGCCCACCTGGCGACGACGGAGGCGGCCCTGCGCGAACTGGCCGCGTCCGGCACCCCGAACCTGGGCATCGTCACGGGCACGGTCCCCTCCTACGAGGCCTTCGCCGCCTCGGAGCTCGCCTCCCCCGCCGACCCGGCCCTCCTCCCCCAGTACGCCACGATCCTGGCGGCCCGGGGCCGGGCGGTGGCGTGGCCCCCGGAGCGGCCGGCGGCGTGCTGGTGCGGCTCGGGGCGGACGTACGGGGAGTGCCACGGCGCGGATTAGCCGTGGCGCCTCGGCGCAGGCGTCCTTCGGGGGTCGGCGGTGCGTTCCGACGTCCCCCGCCGAGGGCGCTCCCGGACTCGGCGGCCGCGTTCATCGGGAACCCTGGGCTCCCAGGGCTTCCGGGGCTCCCGCGTGAGCGGCTGTGCGTGGCGTCAGCGTGCGAACTTCTCGACGGCCGCCGGGGTGACGGGCGTGAAGAAGTTGACGAGGTTGCCGTCGGGGTCACGGAACAGCAGCGACCGGTTGCCCCAGGGCATCGTGGTGGGCCCGTTGACGAAGTCGGTGACGAAGCCCGTCAGGTTCCGGTGGACGCGGTCCACGTCGTCGACGAGGAACTCGATGATCACGCTGTGGTTGTCCGCCGGGCGGGCGGAGCCCGGGGCGAACAGCGGGACGGTGCCGGTGCCGGCGATCGCGAGGGTGGCGCCCGCGGTCCTGAGTTCGGCGAATTCCTCGGTGGCCCACGTCGCCCGCGCCCCCGTGGCCCGCTCGTAGAAGTCGACGAGGCGTGCCACGTCGCCGGTGATGATGCGGACAGAGACGAACTCCATGGGGATCTCCTTGGCTGTGCTGGAGGCGTGCACAGCGCAGGCTAGGAGAGATAGTGGACAGAATCGGTCCTGTATGCGCGTTAGGTTGTGCGCATGTCCCGACCCACCGCCCGCGTGCTGACACTCCTGGAGCTGTTGCAGTCGGGCGGCACCCGGACGGTGGCCGAACTGGCCGATCGGCTCGGCGTCGACGGGCGCACCGTGCGGCGGTACGTGGACCATCTGATCGACCTGGACGTGCCCGTGGAATCGGTGCGCGGCCGCTACGGCGGGTACCGGCTCGCCCCCGGGTACCGCCTGCCTCCGCTCATGCTCGGCGACGACGAGGCACTGGCCGTGCTGCTCGGCCTGGTCGCCGGCCGCCGGACGGGCCTGACGACGGCGCAGCACACGGCGAGCGAGACGGCGTCGGCGAAGATCCGGCGGGTGCTGCCCAAGCACATCGCCCGCAGGCTCGACGCACTCCTGGAGGCTCTCGCCTTCACGGAACGGCCCGGCGCGTTCGACGCCCCGGACGCCGGGGTCCTGCTCACCATCGCCGATGCTGTGCGCCACCGCCGGCCGGTCTCGATCCGCTACACCGACCGCGACGGACGGCGCAGCGAACGCACGCTGCACGCGCACGGGATCGTCGCGCATGCGGGCCGGTGGTACGTCACGGGCGAGGACGCCCGGATCAACGAGGACCGGACCTTCCGGCTCGACCGCATCGCGGACGCGCGGGCCCTGCCCGGCTCCTTCGAAGCGCCCGTGGACCCCGATCCGGCACAGCGCGTGCTGTCGGCGTTCGCCACGGCCGAGTACCGGCACGAGGTGACCTTGCGGATCCACGGGACGGTCGAGCAGATCCGCGTCCGCCTGCCCGCCGGCGTCGCGAGCCTGGAGGAGGAGGGCGAGCCCGCCACGGGCCGGAACCGGGCGACCGAGCGCTGGCTGCGCGTCGAACTGCGGGTGGAGCGGCTCGACTGGCTGCCTCCCGTACTCGCCTCACTCGACCGGCCGTTCGCCATCGAGCGCCCCGACGAACTGCGCGACCTCGTCACCGCGCTCGCCGACCGCCTCGCGTCCTACGCCCGCCAGGCCCCACCGCGGGAAACCGATGTCATGAAACGGCACAGTTAGCCGTACCCGCCGGACCCGCCGTACCGGTGGGCACCGGTCCGGCACCGGCGGCCTCGTCCGGCGTCCCCTCCCGCCGGAGCGCCCGGAGAGCACCACGGGAACCGCCGCACGACCGCGTTCGTCTCCGTGAAGACCTGAAGTCGGCCCCGGGGGAGGCCACATGGATCAGCCATGGCTCACGATCACGCTCATCATGGCCGCCGGGGCGCTGGCCCTGGGCGTCGCGACCCTGCGCGGCGCCCTGCGCCAGCGCCGGGCCCTGCACCGCCTCGGCGTCCGGGGCGTCCGCACCCGCGGCGAGGTCGCCCGCGGCGCCCGCCGCGAGGGCCCGGTCGTCCACCCCCCTCAGGTCCGCTACCAGGCCCCGCCCGTGAACAACCTCGACGCCCCGCCCACCCAGACCTACCGCCGCGCCCCCCTCAACCACGAGTCCCACCCCCTGCACGCCGGCATCCCGGTCGTGCTCCGCTACGACCCGAGGGACCCGCGCAGGGTGGTGGTCGTCCACACCAAGGACGGACGGCCGGGGAAGGTGTCGTACTCGGCGACCGCCAACATGACCTGGGGGATCTTCTTCGTATTGTTCGGGATCGGCATGGGGGTGGGGGCGTTCCTCTAGTGACCACATAGGTTCGCCGCATTCTTGTGGTGAGGGCATGTCTGCTGGCGCTTCCCGTGCCACGATGTCGGGATGCAGTTGCCGGATGCTCTCGTGGGTCTTCAGCTGTCGGTCTATCGGAAGCGGATCGGGCTGGCCGAATTCGTCAGGTCCAGCGGCCCTGGCAAGGACTGGAGTGTCGGCGTTCGGGAGGAAGCCGCGAGACGCCAGTGTTCCCTCGAAGAGTCGGAGCGCGCGTTGGAGCGCGCCATGCGGGACCAGGCGCGCACGGAGGAGCAGGTGCGAGAGTTGCGGCGCGCTCTGAGACGACGGGCGGGGGCCATCCTCGCAACGCGGGAATCGCACCAGCCACGGAGTAGTGCTGTGAGCGAGGGCACGATCTGATCACGCGATGAGGGCTGGTCGCTCGCCCCAGCGGATGCCTTTCTCACTGCGGATGCGGACGCGTTCCTTGCGCTGATCCCCGACGCACGATCTGCCGCAGCTTCTGCCCCTCCTGGCCGGTCAACCCGTGCACACGGACAGGCTCTGTCACTCCACCCCAACGATCAGACGGACGTCACCCCACATCCAACCGTCGTCACTACCGACACGGCGAACCCATGTGGTCACAGCACTAGCGACCGGGGGCGTGCGGGTCAGGCCGGCGCCCGGTCGCCGACGGTCACCCGCTCCCCCGGGGCGCACCGCACCAGGCGCGCCGCGTGGCCCCGGCGTCCCGCCTCCGCGAGGAAGTCCTCCAGCGGGGAGCGGAAGACCGTGTAGTCGCCGTGGTGCACGGGCAGCGCGCGTCGCGGACGCAGCAGGTCGAGCAGGTCGGCGCCCTGCCCGGCGTCCATGGTGACCACCAGGCCGCCGGGCAGGGTCGTACCGCCCAGGTGCAGGACGGCCAGGTGGATGTCCGGGTAGCGTCCGGCGATCCCGCGCAGCCCGTCGTACATCAGGGTGTCGCCGGACAGGTAGAGGACCAGCCGGACCTCCCCCGAGCGGTCGCCGAACTCCAGCATGCTGCCCATCACGGGCGGCAGCAGGACCCGCAGCGGGCCGGGCGCGTGGCGGCCGGGCAGCGAGGTGACGCGCACGGAGGAGTCCCCGTGCCGCAGGGTGCGGCCCTGCCAGGTGCGCAGCCCGGTGGCGTGGCGGAACCCGTACAGCCCCTTCAGCAGGCGGGCGGCGTGCGGGGTGGTGACGAACGGCAGGCCCCGGTCCAGCCCGCGCCGGGCCACCCGGTCGAAGTGGTCGCCGTGCAGGTGCGAGAGCACGACGGCGTCCAGGTCCTCGTGCGGGAGTTCCGCCACGTCGACGGCGGGCTCGGTCAGCCGGCGCGAGACCAGCCCGTAGCCGAGGTGGGCGAACTGCCCGCGGTGCAGGAAGTTCGGATCGGTCAGCAGCGTCAGCTCCCCGTAGCGGATCAGCAGGGTGGCGTTGCCGATGAACAGGATCTCCGCGGTGCCCTCGGGCGGATGCTGCCGCACGGCCGACTCCCTCCGTCGTACGTGGGTCCCGTGGGAGCCGGGTGAGCGGCGGGGCCGGTTCTACACCTCCGGGCGCGTACGGTCCTCCGGGCCCGGTCAGTCGCCCGCGCGCAGCACCAGCCGCACGATCCCCTTGACTCCTCGCCAGAGCCAGCCGAACAGTCCCGCCGCCGAAGCGAGGTCGGCGGCGTCCGCGGCAGGTTCCGTCCAGTCCCTCCCCGAGCGGCACCGGGAGCAGGAACGGCGCCAACCGCGCTCGCGCGCACCGCACTTCTTGCATATCGCCATGCCCTCATTCTCCCCTGCCGCCGTACCCTCTCCCGCAAGGTGGCCGGCCTCGCGGCCCTCAGCCCGGCCGTCCGTGGGAGCCCGCCTCGAGGGCCGCGCGCAGGGTGGCCAGGGTCGAGGCGACGCGGGCCAGGTCGTCAGGGGGAACCGCCCCGGTCAGCGAGGCGAGTGCGCTCTCGACGACGGGGCGGGAAGCGGCCAGCCGCTCCTCGCCCTCGGGCGTGAGGCGGAGGACGGACGAGCGACGGTCCTGGGGGTGCGCGACCCGCAGGCACCAGCCCGCCGCCACCAGCCGGTCGACCGCCTTGCTGACGGCCCCCACGGTGATCGCCAGCTCGCCGACGATGTCGAGCACCCGGCACCCCGGCACGCGGTCGATGACCTCCAGGAACTCGAACTGCCCGAGCCCCAGGCCCCGTTCGGCGCGCAGCCGGGCGTTCACTGCGTTGTAGAGCCGGGTCTCGACACGGACGAGATCGACAAAGACAGAAGTGACGTGTCCCACACCAGCCTCCAATGGATTCCTGGGAATCATCTTCCATGGAATCCGGTTGGGGTCGGACAGATGGATTCCCGGGAATCCATCCTCGCATCCGACCCGTGGAGGCCCGCATGTCCCGACAGCAGCGCAAGGCCCTGGACGCCGTACTCCGTTCCGCCCCTCGCGGCGAGACCCGGCCCGCCCCCGAGGAGCAGCGCGACGACTTCGACGCGGCGCTCACCCGCCCCGCGCCGGAGGACGTGGTCACCCGCGAGACCGTCCTGGGCGGACGGCCGGCCCTGGAACTGGAACCGGCCGAGGCCTCCGGCCGCGGCCGGCTGCTCTACCTGCACGGCGGCGGCTACGTCGTCGGCTCACCGGACACCCACGCGGGCCTGGTCGGCGAACTGGCCCGCCGTGCCGGGCTGCGCGCGCTGTCGGTGGACTACCGGCTGGCGCCCGAGCACCCCTTCCCCGCGGCCGTCGACGACGGGCTCGCCGCCTACCGCGCACTGCTGGCGGCGGGCACCGACCCGCGGGACCTCGTCATGGCCGGCGACTCCGCCGGCGGCGGCCTGACCCTCGCCACCCTGCTCGCGGCCCGGGAGGCCGGACTGCCGCAGCCGGCCGCCGTGGCCGTCTTCTCCCCCTGGACCGACCTCACCCTCTCCGGGGAGAGCATCCGCTCCAAGGAGGACGCCGACCCCCTCTTCACCGAGGCCGACATACGCGCCTACGC
Source organism: Streptomyces sp. NPDC018964 (assembly GCF_044390325.1). Taxonomy (NCBI): domain Bacteria; kingdom Bacillati; phylum Actinomycetota; class Actinomycetes; order Kitasatosporales; family Streptomycetaceae; genus Streptomyces; species Streptomyces sp. NPDC018964. The sequence continues at coordinate 180,971 of NZ_JBIRYZ010000002.1, read as the reverse complement.
CGATCTCTACGTCGGCGCGGGCGACCGGACGCACCCCCTGGCCAGCCCGCTCTTCGCCGACCTCACCGGACTGCCCCCGCTCCTCGTCCAGGTCGGGGCGAACGAGGTCCTGCTCGACGACGCGGTCCGGCTGGCCGGCCGCGCGGGCGCCGCCGACGTCGAGGTCACCCTCGAGATCGGCCCCGGCCTCCCCCACGTCTTCCAGCACCACTACGGCCACCTCGACGAGGCGGACGCCGCCCTCGACCGAGCCGCCCGCTTCCTCACCACCCACCTGCACGCCGACCACCCCGAACCGGCCCGCTGACGCCGGCCCCGACGGCCTCCGCACGGATGTCGGCGGCACCGCCGCCGACATCACGCGTCCCGTCCCTGTATCCGTGCGGCCCCTGTCCCCATGGGACCGACAGCGCAGGACCTCAGTCCCCGACGTCGTCCAGGGCCGACCGCGCCGCCGCGGTGAACTCGCCGATGCGTTCGGAGAGCCGGGCCACTTCGACGGCGTGACGCTCCACGAAGTGGACGTTGCCGTCCGGGGCGTTCGCCGACGCGTCACGGAAGGCGAGCAGGGTCGTCTGCGTCGACTTGAGCGTGGTGTAGACGCTCCGGGCGGCCTGCTCCACCGCCTCCGGCCCCTCGACGGCAAGGTTGGCCCACGCGGCCTGCGCAAGCGCCAGCTGCCCTTGCGCCTGCTGCAGCCTGCGATCGACCTCCTCGGTGTCCCGTTCGCCGATGAACGCACGACCGGCCAGCTTCAGGGCGTGCTGGCACTCGGACGCCGGAGCGAGGAAGGCACTGTAGGCGTCCCGACGCACTTGTCTCCGCCAGTGCGCATGCTCGGCCCTCGCCTGAGCCTGCACCTGCTGCCTCGCCGACCACCCGGTGATCGCCGACGCGAGGACGGTCCCGGCCACACCGACCGTCGCTCCGAGCAACGCCGCTAATCCTTGATCCACGGAGGATGTGTTTACCGCACTCGTCATCTCATGGCCATGCCGTTGCCTTCCGAGGCGGGCGCCCATAGTTCACAGCTCCTGATCGGAAGCCCTCTGCTCCCAGTACCTCCGGTGATAACGGAAGTACTCCGGGTGGACCCGGTGGCTCTCCCTAATGGTGAGCTTCGGCAGGAGCCTCGCGCCTGCAAGATCTGATCGCACGATGACGGACCAGTCTTCATCCACTGCGATCGCTCCGATGTCGAGTCGCACGTGGCAATTGGGGCAGAGGCACAGGATGTTGGGCTCGACGTCGGGGCCGTAATGAGGCCTCCCCAGAGGCCGTATGTGGGCGCCCTGGCTGTACGGGCTACCGTCCGGGCCCATCAGACGCAGGCCACACAGCTGGCACTCTCCGTCATAGAGTTGCTTGATCCGCTGCGCGGCAGCCGTGTCTCTGATCAAGCGGCGCACCTGCATGCTGCGCGAACGCGGGAACTTCTCCACGACCCGCTGCTCGCCAGGAGGTTCCTCGCCTTCCTGCTGCCCGTCTCCTTGCTCATCTTGCTCGTGGTCGAGCTCTTCCAGTACGTCGATGACATGCCGTTCGACCGGTGTCTGCACTTGCTCCTGATCGCGCAAGCGCCTCAGGTCGAACTGGCAGATTTCAATCGGCGAACCGTCGGGAGCCGGGTACTTGGAGGTCGCCGTGCGCACTTCCGTGATCTCGTACAGGCCGTCATACCTGTAGGAGTCGAAGGGCGAGTACCGCGAATCTCCCTCGTAGCCTCGAATCACACGGATGGGATAGCCGCGCTCATAGCTGAGCAGGAGCGCAGCATTGTCCGGGTAGGACCACGACTGGCTGCGGAGAAGCCTTCCGGTGGATTCGTCCTTGTCCTTCCCCTCCGAAGCCCCCGTGTATCGGATCCACTCCCAGTGGTCCTCGTCGTCCACATAGCCGCCGTGCAGGACGATCGCATCCCCGACCTTGCTGCCATCCTTGTCGAGCAACCAAGAGATGCCCTTTTGGTTCGTTTGGTGCAGTTTTGCATGCTGCACGTTTCTTCGTCGGTGGAAGACCATGCCCACGGGCACGCCCTCTATATGACCGATGACACGTTCGATTCTCACCCATCCATATTGGATCGAAGATGATCATTTCTCGCCGAACTCCTCGCTAGCGCAGCCAAGTTGTGACCACTCAGCGAACAGTGTCGGCCAACCTCGCCCTGGATTGTCAGAGCGCTCTGTTACACATGAGTCGAGTTGTCCGGCGTGATCGAAGGAGTCCGTGTGTCTGAGCTGGAGGATCTGTCCCAACCTGCCGCGGGCCTGTACGAGCAACTGATCACGCTCCGTTTCGAACAGAAGCTTCAGCAGCTCTCCCAACTTGGCTGGCATCCGATGAGCGAAGCCGTGGGTTCGGAGTCGGTCCCTCACGTACTTGCGCGACACGTCTCACACACCGTGCGCCACGTTCTACAGAACTTGCCGGCCGAGGAGCGCGTGCACGCGGCCAACCACATCCTGGAGTCCATCAGCACGCTGAAGGGCGCCCAAGAATGGGTGGACCTCGTCGCAGACGGCCCTCAGCAGCTCCTAGCGATCACGCGGCAGGAGGCGCCAGGAGTCTTCGCCGTACGCCCCGGCATCCCGCTCTCAGATACCGCGCTCCTGACCAACTCACCCGAGGACCCCAGCCTCGGATTCGAACTGCGCGCAGAGCTCGCTACGGCCGACCGCGTAGATCTCCTATGCGCCTTCGTCAAGTGGCACGGACTGCGGGTCATCGAGCGGTCCTTGCGGGCAGCTCATGAGCGAGGTGTACCGATAAGGGTCTTGACCACGACGTACATCGGCGCCACTGAGCGGCGAGCGCTGGACCGCTTGGTCGAAGAATTCGAAGCCGAGGTCAAGGTCAACTACGAGACCCGCTCAACACGGCTCCACGCCAAGGCTTGGCTGTTCCGACGGGACAGCGGCTACGACACCGCGTACGTCGGTAGCTCAAATCTGTCGAAGGCCGCTCTCCTCGATGGTCTGGAGTGGAACGTTCGCTTGTCCTCCGTAGCCACGCCCGATGTGATGCGGAAGTTTGAAGCAACGTTCGAGTCGTACTGGAACGACCCGTCCTTCGAGGCATACGACCCTCACACTGATGGCGAGCGTCTGCAAAAAGCGCTGGCAGTGGCTGGCGGTGCGCCATCAGTAGACCGCCCCATCACACTGTCCGGCCTTGAGGTACGGCCGTATCCCTACCAGCGGGACATGCTCGAGCGCCTCCATGTCGAGCGTGAGGTACACGACCGACACCGGAACCTCTTGGTAGCGGCAACCGGCACGGGCAAGACCATCATGGCTGCACTTGATTACAAGCGGCTCCGCGAGAGACACAAGCGCGATTTGCGCCTGCTGTTCGTAGCTCACCGCAAGGAGATCCTGCAGCAGTCATTGCGGACCTATCAGGAAATTCTGTTCGATGCGAACTTCGGAGAGTCCCTGCACAGCGGTGAGATCCCGGAGCGCTGGATACACGTCTTCGCGAGTGTTCAATCGCTCAACGCACGGACACTTGATCGTCTCGCCCCCGATCACTTCGACGTCATCGTGATCGACGAGTTCCACCACGGAACCTCACCGACTTACCGGAAGATCATCGATCACTTCCGGCCGATGGAGCTGCTGGGCCTGACTGCCACGCCAGAGCGCATGGACGGCAAGAACATTCAGGACGAGTTCTTCGATGGCCGTATCGCCGCAGAGATGCGGCTGTGGGAAGCCCTGGACAACAAGCTCTTGTGCCCCTTCCACTACTTCGGCATCAGTGACACCACTGACTTGAGCGATGTGGAGTGGAAGCGCGGATCGTACGACGTGAGCTCGCTCAGCAACGTCCTGACGGGCAACAAGGTCCGCGCTGGCCTCGTCATTAAAGCCGTCAAGGAGAAGGTGGCAGACCCACACCGCATGCGTGCCTTGGGGTTCTGCGTCTCCGTCGCTCATGCGCACTTCATGGCGGAGTGCTTCCGCTCGGCTGGCTTTAACGCCGTCGCGGTGTCCGGGGAGACGCCGGCCGATCAGCGCCGGCAAGCGCTCGCAGACTTGAGGTCGGGGACGCTCCAGGTGGTCTTCTCGGTCGACCTCTTCAACGAAGGCGTCGACGTCCCGGACGTGGACACCCTGCTCCTCCTCCGTCCGACCTCGAGCGCGACTGTGTTCCTTCAGCAACTCGGCCGTGGACTACGGCGCTCCGAGAACAAGGCCGTGTTGACCGTGCTGGACTTCATCGGTCAGCACCGTAAGGAGTTCCGCTTCGAGAACCAGTTCCGGGCCCTCACGAACCTGACGCGCAAGCGACTGCTGGACCACATCGAGCATGACTTCCCGAAGCTCCCCTCAGGCTGCGAGATCGTGCTGGAGGAGAAGGCGAAGCACACCATCATCGCCAGCATCAAGGACCAACTCAGCGTCAACGTGACCACGCTGGCCCGTGAAGTCGCCGACTACGGCGAGCTCCTCCTCGGCCGCTACCTGGAGGAAAGCGGCCGAGAAATCAAGGAGGTATACCGAGGGACCGGGAACTCCTGGACCGGGCTGCTCCGCCGCTCCGGCCTGATGGACCTTGAGGCACCTGGAGGAGAGGACGCCCTCCTCAGGCGCATGCCGGCGTTCCTGCATGTCGACGACCCTCTGCGGGTGAAGAGATACACCAGCATGCTCGAAGACGATGCCGTCTCCTACAGCGACCTCGATGAGCAGGGGAAGGCATACGCCCGCATGCTGTTCTTCCAGCTATGGCCGCTGGGCGGTGTCACCAGGAAGGGCTTCGCAAGCTACGACGCAGGGTTTGCCATGCTCCGAAAGCAGCAGGCCTTCCGTAGCGAGCTGCGCCAAGTCCTGGCGTACAACCTGGCCCACACTGAACACGCACCCATCCCCCTCCTCGGCGTGACCGGCGACCGGGGTATCCCGCTGACCGTGCACGCCTCCTACAGCCGAGAAGAGATCCTCCCTGCGCTCGGACAGGCGGACATCGGAGGGTTCATGCCCGGCGACTTCCGTGAGGGCGTGAGGTGGTGCGAGTCGATTGCGACGGACGCGCTCTTCATCACCCTGGAGAAGGACGAGAAGGACTTTTCCCCTCAGACCCGTTACCACGACTTCGCACTGAGCGAGACGCAGTTCCATTGGGAGTCCCAGAACCAGACCTCCGAAACATCCCCGACCGGGCTGAGATACCAACATCACGCCACCCAGGGCAGCCAGGTACTGCTCTTCGTCCGCCGCTACAAGACCACCGACATAAACGGTGCTCAGCCATGGATGCTTCTGGGACCTGCCGAGTACCAGAGTCACGAGGGCAGCAAGCCGATGGCCATCACCTGGAAGTTGAAGCATGAGATCCCGGCGGATGTGCTGTCGTACGCCAAGGCGGTAGCGGCGGGCTGACCGTCAGCGGGAGGCGCGGGTCGCCTCCCGCTCGGCCTCGAAGTGCGCCTGTGCGCGGTCCAGGATCTCGTCCGTGTCATGGCCGTACGTCTGGAGCCAGTGCAGCAGGTCGGCGATGACGTCGATGGCGGCTGCTTCTGCCGCCATCGCACCCAGTCGACTACGCCGGGAAGTGCTGAACAGCTCGCCGTCACCGTAGGAGCTGAGAACCTTGGCGGCTCTTGTGACGCGCACACCAGCATGCCCATCAGGTGCGGCAGGAGTGGCGACAAGCTCACACCACGTCACCTTGCTGTTGTCGTACAGTTCGACGCCCCAGCGTTCCGTCAGGGCTTCGACCAGCGCCATGCCTCGTCCGCCTTCCGCGTCGTCACTCGCCTCTACGAGCGTGGGAAGTGCACGAGCGTCCGGGTCTCGTAGTTCGATGCGGAGGCGGGCTCCCCTCAGGGAGACAGTGAGGTTGACGGGGGTGCCGCAACCGACGTGCGTGATCACGTTGGACACGAGCTCGCTGACACACAGTTGAGCCGAGTCGCTGAGCTCTTGCAGCCCCCAGTCGCTCAACCGGGCCCGCGTAAGGCCACGCAGGACTGAAACTTCCTTTGGCTCGGCAAGGAACGGGATCCCCCAAGACGCTAGGGGGATGTTGGCGAATTCGTCCACGGTTCTACTCCTACCTGGGACACGATGGTCACGCCTTGCAAGGTGACCCATACTGAGAGTTGCACTGAAACTCTCAAAATGGAACTCTCATTAGCGACCTGCTGGAGCGCGCTACTGCCGTACGCGCCCCCGGCGCACACCGTCTGACTGCTCTTGTCAGCGGGCGGGCATGACCATTCGACAAGCAAGAAGGGCTTGAGGCATGGCAGTCGGACCCACCACCCGGAGGCGTCAACTGGGCGCCGACCTGCGTCGACTCCGTGAACTGAAGGGGCTAACGCTGGAGGAGGCGGGAGCCCGAGTCGGTATCTCGAAGGCAACTCTCAGCCGCTACGAGACCAAGGAGGGCACGGTCAAGTGGCCAGCCGTCGACGCCCTGTGCCGTGAGTACGGAGCGACAGACGAGGAACGCCTTGCACTGGTCGAACTAGCCAAGGGCGCCAAGATCCAGGGCTGGTGGCGGTCCCTCGCCGACCCCATCCCCGAGTCCATGAACCTCATGCTCACTCTCGAAGACGAGGTCGTACGCGAGGACCACTACGCCTGCATGTACATCCCCGGCCTGCTCCAAACCCGCGCGTACGCCGAAGCCGTACACCGGGCTTCAGAGGTGCGGTGTGAGGAGCGCGAGGTCCAACACATGGTCGACATCCGCATGAAGCGTCAGGAGTTGTTGGACCGCCAAGAGCCACCACGCATCTGGGCCGTGATCGACGAGGCAGCGCTGCGGCGGCAGGTAGGCGGCCCGGAAGTCATGCGGAAGCAACTGCAACACCTGCTCGCCTTGGCTGAACGCCCGCACATCAACGTGCAGGTCCTACCTTTTGACCGAGGCGCTCACGCAGCGGCTGTCGGTAGCTTCGCCTTCCTACGTGGCCAGGCTCCCGAGCTGGACGTCGTGTACGTGGATCTCCTCGGCGGTGGGTTGTTCATGGAGAAGCCGGAGGAACTGGAGCGTTATAAATTGGCGTTCGAATACCTCAGCGCACAGGCACTCGACTTTGAGTCCTCCACCGATCTCATCGACCGGATCAGCAAGGAGTCCTGATGACAGCACTGCCACAGCCCACCTGGTTCAAGTCCTCCTACAGCGGCGGCAGCGGCACCGAGTGCGTGGAATGCGCCTTCGTCGACGACGGCACGCTCATACGCGACTCCAAGAACGTGGAAGGCCCTGTGATCGCAGTAGGCCACGACGCCTGGGCATCCTTCGTGCAGACGATCTGGGGAAGTAAAAGCCGTTGAGGACCATCGGCGACATCCGGGCCGCTCTGCGGTCCGGGCACGGCTTCCCCGGTGACCGGGAAACCTTTGAAGTGGATCTCCAGCGTGCGTTGGAGGCCTCCTCGGAGGTGGACCTCGATGCAGTCGCCGCGGTGATCGTCGACTACCGGGGGCGGATCCGCCTCTGCCAGGACCCGGACTTCGGCATCGCCGTACAGGAGGGCCTCGTCCTGGCGGCACAGCTGAAGCAGAAGAATCCACGCGCGTGAGCGGTGTGATGGCGGCCGTCACCGTGCGGGGGTGAACGACGTGCTCGGGTCAGCCCAGTCAGCAACGGCCAAGGGCGGTGCGTACGTTGTTGAGGCCCTCGACTCGCCAGTGGGATCGGTCGGGCATCTGGTCGGCTGTGCGCCAGCGCCAGGCTGAGAACATCGCCCAGTTCAGGGCGCGGCAGCGGTGGGTCAGGGTCTGGTCGGCTCCCGGGTAGTGGGCTGCCACTTCTTCGGGCGCGTGGGCCAGGTCGAATTCGATCGGGCCGCGGCAGCATGTGGCGAGGTCCACGAAGAGGGGGCCTCGCCTTGTGTTCAGGAGATTGCCCGGGTGGGGTTCGCCGTGCAGCAGCTGGTCGGCGACCGTGTCGGAGCTGATGGCGGCGCTCAGGTCGGTGAGGGTGTCGCGGAGGAGTGTGCGGTCGGGGTCGGGCAGGTCGGGGGACTGCTCGCGGTCGTTCACCGCTCTCAGTGCCGCGGTGACCCGGTCGGTGAAGTGCGGTGCGTCCAGATGGGTGCGGCGCAGGGCGGCGTGGTGCCGTAGGAACGCGGCCGCGTAGGCGGCCGGCGCGGTCTCCGGTCCCATGGGTTCGTAGTAGGTCCACAGGGAGATGGCGAAGGTGTCGCGTACGTGGACCCTCGGGGCTACGCGGGGGTCGAGTTCGGCCACCGGAGCGCCGGTGCCGGTGAGGCGGCGGGCGACCTCCACCTCGAACTCCGAGTCGGCCAGATGTCCCGGGGGTGCGACCCGGGCCAGGGTGTCGCAAGGGAGCAGGCGCAGTGCGACGCGGTCCGAGTTGTGGATGACGACCACGTCGTCGACCGCGAGGCCCAGGTCCGACGCCGTAGCCCGTGCCGCCTCGACAGCTCGGCGGAGTTCCAGCGGTTCCATGCGGTCCCCCTCGTGGGCTCTCTCGCGTTTCCGCGGGAGATCTTCCTCCGGCCCGGCGAGTCCCGGCAACGCCTTTTGGGCCGACCGGGCGCCTGGGGCACCGCATGCGGTGTGTGGACGGGCAGGGCAGTGCCGTTGTCCTGGGACTTCCGTACGGGTCGCACCAGTGCGTCCGGTTCGGCACCGCGGTCGGTGAAGGCCGCCGTGTCACGCGGTGATGAGCGCGGGAGCAGGGCTGCTCCGCGGAGTCGGTCGTCCCCGTCGTGGTCCGTACGGCCTTCCCTCGGCTCCGCCTACGCGTCAGGGCCTGAGCAGTCCGCTTGCAGTGCGTCCGCGCGTCTCGTCAGGTCCGCCGCGATGTGGTCCCAGTCCGGACCGTGCAGCCATAGGCTCTCGGCGGCCTCGCGCATCAGGGGCGCGTCGTCGGGGCGTTGCAGCAGCGCCAGTCGGTAGGCGAGGTTGCGGATCCGGACGGGCAGGTGGCCGTCGACGAGGTGGGGGCAGAGTGCGTGCAGCATGGTGAGGATCGCGTCCGCGTCGGCGAAGGTCAGCTCCTCGACGAAGTGGCGCTCGTCGTGGTCGAGGTCGCACTCCGGTGCGGGGCGGTACTCGTCGCCGTAGAGGCACCGGGCGTGCTCCGTCAGGGTGCTGTGCATGAGACTCGACCTTACGGTCCCCGGTCCTCGGTTCGCCGGGCGGGAGCCGGTGCCGTGACCGGGAGGGCCCCGCGTTTCCGGAAAAGGGGCCGTAGGACGGACTTCGCCGCGGACGGACTGGTATGACTGGCACATGCATGAAGAGACCGCGCAGGCCGCGATCGACACGTTCCTCTCCGCGTTCAACGCCTCGGACGACAGCTATGTGACGGGGCTGCTCTCCCAGGCGCTGACCTCTGACGTCGTCTTCTGGGGGCCGTTGGGGCGCAGTGAGGGGATCGAGGCGGTCGAGCGGTTCGTGCTGGACATCCGGCGGCACCCGGCGGGAACCGGCACGATGGTGCGCTGCTCGGCGGTGGACATGCCGGACGAGTGGGCCCGGTACCAGTGGGTCTTCACCACTCCGGACGGTGGCCCCCGCCTGGCGGGAACGGACGTCGTCCATCTGAGGCGGAGCCTCATCGACCAGGTCATCGTCTTCGCGGGAGAGATCGGGCCCTCCGCGTCCTGAGCCGTCCTCGGCCCGGTCCGCTCCTGTCCGCAAGGGCGGCCCTCGGCCGCACTGATCGCCGGCGGCGCCCGGGCGTCTACTCCACCATGCGCTCCGCGTCCTCCGGCACCCAGGGAAACGGCACGTCGGGCCATCGTGCGGAGGCCCACGCGTCGGCGCCGCCAACCTGGCGGCACGGCTGAAGCAGGAGGATCCACGCGCGTGAGCGGTGTGATGGCGGCCGTCACTGTGCGGGCTGCCCGGTGAGCGAGGGGGGTGGGAGAGGCGGCGCCGGCCGACGGAGCCCGCGAAGAGCAGGAACGGTCGCGTCACACCGCCCCGGCGTCCACCCGGTACACGATCTTCCCGTCGAACTCGGTGAAGCCCAGCGTCCGGTAGAAGGCGCGGGCGTGGGGATTGTCCCGGTCCGTCATCCACTCGACCCTGCTGCACCCGGGCCGGGCCGCCGCCAGGGCGCGGAGTTCGTTCATGAGGCGGGAGCCGACGCCCTGGCGGCGGAGCGTGTCACGGACGTAGAGCTCCTTCAGGAACAGTGAGTGGGAGGAGCCCGCGGCCGGCCAGAGGAAGGAGTAGGCGGCGAGGCCGGCCAGTTCACCGGCCGCGTCCTCCACCACCAGTGCGGACGCGAGGGGCGGCGAGCCGAACAGCGCCTCCTCCACCTGTGTCCGGCGTTCCTCCAGCGGCTGGATGCCGGTGGATCCGTAGAACCGCTCGATCTCCTCGATCAGTTCGGCCAAGGCCTCGACGTCCCGCTTGTCGGCGGGGCGGATCGTCACGGTCATCGACAGCTCCTGTTCCTCGGTCTCTTCATTCGCCCGCATCCACGGATGGTTCCGGCACGGTGGCACGGTCCGGGCTCAGGTGCCAGCCATGGTGCCGCAGGGAGCCCTGGACATGGCGGATGAGGTACTCGAGGTCCGCGCAGTAGACCGACGGGTTGCGGTAGCCACGGGCCGTGCTGAAGCGGTGCGGGAGGTAGCCGCCGCCGCACACCTCCAGCAGTGGGCACGCCCGGCACTTCTCGGCGAGCGTGGCCGTTCCGGTCCTGCGGTGTGCGAGCTTCGGGTGCCGGCGTACCGCGTCGAAGGAGTGCCGGTGCACGTCGGCGTCGAGCCGGGAGGCGCCTTCCTCGACGGACCTCAGGGTGTCGACGTCCTCGATGGTTCCGTCGGACTCGATGACGATGCTCGCCGACGGGGCCAGCCCGAGGGTCTCCACCGAGCTCCGCACCCCGGAGCTCAGGGCCACGATGTCCTCCAGCATCCGGACGCTGTGCCGGTTCCCGTCACCGGCCAGCCAGGCGTCGTACACGCGGCTCATCCAGATCCCGTACTCGGGCAGGCCCGGATCGTTGCGGTGCGGCGGTTCGTCGTGGGTGGCGTGCGGCAGGTTGAAGTCGATCACCGGAGGCTCGAAGGAGGCCAGGTGGTCATGGACCTCGCCCGGTTCGTTGGCCAGGTCGACGACGGCCAGCAGGCCCGCGAACAGGTGCGGGCGGGAACGCAGCAGCTCAATGCCGCGTACGGCGGACGAGACGCTCGAACGCTGTGAACGCGTCAGCCGGTGGCGGTCGTTGGCGGCCTGCGGCCCGTCCAGGCTGACGCCCACGACGACCCCGTACTCCTCGAAGAGATCGAGCCACTCCTCCGTGATCAGTGTCCCGTTGGTCTGGAGCTCGAAGTGAACCGTCGTGGCGGTGGGGATGCCCTCCCGTACGGCGGCGAGCAGGGCGGCCGTATGGCGGGGGCCGGCCAGTAAGGGTTCGCCACCGTGCAGGATCACGTGTACGGCGGACAGGCTGTGCGCTGCGGCGTGTTCGCCGATCCGGTGGGCGGCGGACCGGGCCACGGCCGTGCTCATCCGGGCGGGCAGGTGCCGCCATGCCTGGTCGGCGGAGTTGAAGACGTAGCAGTAGTCGCAGTCGATGTTGCAGCGGTTGGCGACCTTGAGGATGAAGGCCGTGAAAGGCGCGGCGTCTTCGCTGTGAGCCTTCAAGCGGGTGTGCTCGCAGCGGGCCACGGCCGGGTGAGGGAGGCGGCGTGGCCGCTGTCGGCCGTCCGTGCGGCTGCGGCGGCCCGCTCCGTTTCGAGCCGCTGCCGCACACGGGACTCGACACGGGCCAGAACGGCACTTCCCTGCGAGGGGTCGCCGTCCGGTGAGGTCGCGGCGTGCGGGGCGGACGCTGGCGGCATACGGCGCTCCTCGGGGCGTGACCACCGGTGGGTGGCGAAGGGCGGTATCAGCTCGAAAGGTAGCAGCGGCGGGGATGTCCGGGGCACGGAGAATCCGGCCATGGTTCCCGGTCAGCCCGTTTGCGCGGTAAGCAGCGCCTGTACGGTGTCGGCCGCGGTGTCCGCGCCCAGGCGCCGGAAGATCTCCAGTGCCTGGCGCAGTGATTCCGCAGCACGCGCGGGGCCCTCGGTCATGCGGTCGCAGCGGCCCACGCCTTCCAGCGCCCGCCCTTCCTCGAGGGGACAGCGGACCTCCCTGGCCAGGCGTAAGGCGTCCGTGTAGTGGCTGCGGGCGGCCGTCGGGTCGCCGGAGGCGCGCAGCAGGTCTCCGTAGTGGTTCAGGACCTGGGCCTCACCGCAGCGGTCACCGAGGGCGCGCAGGATCACAAGGCTCTGCCCGAACGCCGTGGCGGCGTCTTCTTCCTCTCCTGCCAGCGCGCGTGCTGCCCCCAGTTCTCCCAGGGTGGCTGCCTCTCCGCCGCGGCTGCCGAGTTCGCGGTAGGCGTCCAGTGCCCGTTCGAGCAGGGTGACGGCCTCGGTGGCCCTGCCCTCCGTCCGGTCGAGTGTCCCGAGGTGGCGGACGCTGTTCGCGTGGCCGAAGCGTTCTCCGAGCTCCGTGTAGTGCTCCAGGGCCTGGTCGTGCATCAGGCGTGCCTGGGCGAAGTCGCCGGTGAGCCGGTGCACGACACCGAGTTCGTTGAGGGCGTAGGCCTGGTGGACGCGGTCGTCGAGGGAGCGGTAGATCTCCAGCGCCTCGTGCTGGCAGCGCGCCGCCGCCGCGTAGTCGCCCATCAGGCCGTGCACGATGCCGAGGTCGCGCAGCGAGTTGGCTTCTCCGTAGCGGTCGCCCAGCTCGCGGTAGAGCGTCAGGGCTTCGCTCTGTGCCTCCACGGCCGCGTCGAAGCGGCTGCTCTGCCGGCGCACCATACCGAGGTCGGCGAGGGCGTTCGCCTGACCGAGCCGGTCACCGGCCTCACGGTAGAGGCTGAGGGACTCGGTCTGCGCCTCGGCCGCCGCCTCGTTGTCGGCGATCATGTACCGGACGATGCCGAGCTGGTTGAGGGCTTCGGCCTTGCCGCGTTTCTCGCCCACCGCCTCGTACTCGGTGATCGCCTGCTCCAGGGCTTCGATCGCTTCGGGGTAGGCGGCCATGAAGCGCCGGATGACGCCCGACTCGGTGAGCGCCGCCGCCAGTGCACGGCGGTCGCCGGTCTGCCGGGCGGCCTCCGCTGCCGTTCGGTGGAGGCCGACGGCCTGGTCCCACGGTCCGGCCTGCCGCAGGAACGGTGCCATGGCCGCGGCCATGCGGACCACCAGTTCGTGCAGCCCCAGCCCGTTCGCACGGCGGATGCAGGCCAGGACATTGGCCCGCTCGTCCTCCAGCCAGCCCAGTGCCTCGGAGCGGGACGTCAGAGGCGGCGTCTCCAGGCGGGCGCCGCCGTCGGGGACCGTGGGTGCGGGGGCGCCGCCCCGCAGGATGTGCCGGTTGGCCGCGGCGAGGGCGGTCAGGTAGTAGGTCCCCACACGCCGCACTGCCTCGGTGTGTTCCATGGTGCCTTCCTCGTCGGCGAGAGCGCGGGCGTAGTCGCGCAGCAGATCGTGCAGCCGGTGACGGTTTCCGGGGTGTTCGTCGATCAGGTGGGCGTCGTACAGGGCATCGAGGTGCTCCCGCGCGGCGCTCACCGGGACCGCCGCGAGGGCCGCCCCCGTAGGGGCGTCGAGGTCGGTTCCGGGATAGCAGCCGAGGCAGCGGAAGAAGTGCTGCCGTCCCGGTTCCAGATCCCGGTACGACAGCTCGAAGGTGGCCGCGATGCCACGTTCCCCGGCCCTGAACTCGCCCAGCCGGTCACCGGCGGCCACCAGCCGTGAGCGCAGGTCCCGCACGCTCCACGACGGGTGGTGACGCAGTCGTGCCGCGAGCAGCGAGATGCCGAGGGGGAGGTGTCCGCACTGCGCGGCCAGCTCCTGGATCACCCCGCGGTCGAGTGATTCCGGCGGCCGGCCGCTGAGTCGTACGAAGAGGTCGACCGCGTGGTCCGGCGGCAGGGCGTCCACCGACACGACCACTTCCTCGTACGCCGCCAGCCGCTTCCGGCTGGTCACCAGGACGAGACAGTCACGGCCTCCCGGGAGCAGCGGTTCCAACTGGCGGTAGCTGACCGCGTTGTCCAGGATGAGCAGTGCTTTCCTTCCGGCGAGGCGGCTGCGCCACATCGCGGCCCGTGCCTCGGCGACCGCGCCCTCGTCGTCGCCCACGGGGATCTGCTGCGACGGCACGCCGGTCGCCGCCAGCAGCGAGGCCAGGGCTTCGGTGGCCTGCACCGGAGCGCGGCCTGTCGTGTGCCCGTTGAGGTTCACGAAGAGCTGCCCGTCCGGGAAGCGCTCGGACAGCACGTGCCCCGCGTGGACGGCGAAGGTCGTCTTGCCGACGCCGGGCATCCCGTCGATCACGTGGACGGGCAGGGCGGTGCCGTTGTCCTGGGACTCCCGCACGGATCGCACCAGTGCGTCCAGTTCGGCACCGCGGTCGGTGAAGGCCGCCGTGTCACGCGGTAAGGAGCGCAGGACCAGGGCTGCTCCCGGGGGCTGTGTTCCGTCGTCCGGTCCTGGTGAGGGAGCGCGTGGTGCTCCTGTGGGTGTGCCGGTCTCCGAGAGGGCCGCCAGGAGCACGGACAACCCGACCATGGCAGCGCCGAGTACGACGAACGACAGCCAGGCGTGCTCCTGCAGCCATCCGAGCCAGCCCGGCCACTGCGACTCGGACACCGCGTTGGTCACGAGCCCCACGAGCATCGTCGTCACGGCACCGCCGGCGGCGACGACGGCGATCACCGCCCCGCGCCGCGCCCTCATCCGCGGGCCGTCCACGCGTCCGCGCCCGGCCCGGACAGCTTTGCGATCACCTGTTTCCCCCGATTTCCAGCGCCCAACTGACCCAGCGCATCAGGCAATACGGAGACGGGTCAAGGTCGCCATCGCGCCATGCTGCTGGAAGTGTCTCGGCCGGGTCAGGACATCACCCGCAGGGAGGTCGGCCAGGCCGTGTGTTCGAGGAATTCATGGCCCGCGCTCCTCTGCCGGTGGCGCCTGAACTCGTCCCGTGGGAGTCCTGGCTACGGCACGATCGGGGGCAGCGGTTCGCGGGCCGCGTGCCATGCGGGGGGAAGGGCGGCGACGCCGGTGCGGGCGGCGATGATCCCGCCCGCGATGGCGCAGGTGGTGTCGATGTCGCCGCGCCCGGCGACCGTGACCCACAGGCCCTCGTGCAGGTCGTCGAGGTGCCCCGCCGCACACCACAGGGCGTACGGGACGGTGTCGGGCCCTGACATCCGGTAGCCGGAGCCCAGGACCTCCGCGGCGTGCCGGACCGAGGTGTGCTCCGGCATCCGGGCCGCGATCCGCACTCCCGACCGGACGTCGCTGTCGGGGAGCCGTTCGGCGACTGCCTGAAGGAAATCCGGTCCGGCCGGGGTGGGTCCGCCCCGGCTGCGGGTGGCCAGCGCCGCGGCCAGGGCGACCGCCACCGCTGCGGTGACCGCCTCAGGGTGGTAGTGCGAGACCGCGCCCTGGCGGGCGGCCTGCTCGGCGACCGCATCGAGGTCGGCGCTGTGCCAGGCACCGAGCGGGGCGGCTCGCATGGCCGCGCCGTTGCCCCAGGAGCCCTGGCCGCCGAACTGTCCGGCGACCACCTCCCGCCAGGGCTCGCCCGCGCCGATCCGGCGCAGCACGTCATGCATCGAGGCTCCGTAGCCGCGGTGCGTGTCCTCGGCGTAGGCCGCCGCGAGGCGCAGGGCCAGGCGGTCCTGGTCGACGACACCCCCGCCCTCGACGAGTTCCCGGACGAGAACCAGCGCTTGAGCGGTGTCGTCGCTCCACCGCCACAGCGGTTCCGGGGGCAGCGTCCGCTCTTCCAGGGCTGCTGGACCGTGCCTGCGCAGGATGCCGAACCAGCGGTCGCCGAAAGCGTCGCCGAACGCGAGCCCGTACAACGAATCCAGCACAGCGGTAGGCACGTTGATCATCGGCGCAGTCTCGCAGCACGACGGCTCTCCCGCACTCCCTTTCGGAGCCGGCTCGACGTGATCCCGCCGACCGGCACAAGGACCGAGGTCCGCTTCGGTCCGTCTGCGTCGGCCGGGCGTCCGTCGGTCGATCCGTGGAACCGCCCGACCTCCTCGATCAGTTCGGCCAGGGCTGCGATTTCCCGCTTGCCGGTGGGGCGGATCGTCACGATCATCGGCAGCTCCTGCCCCTTATGGCGACCCTTGGTCGCACTGGTTGACGGCAGGCGCCCCGGCAGCTACTCCGTCATGCGCTCCGCGTCCTCCGGCACCCAGGGAAACGGTACGTCGGGCCATCGTGCGGAGGCCCACGCGTCGGTGTCGACGGCGAGGACGGCGTCGATGAAGGGCTGGGGTGGGCGGTAGGCGTGGGTGGTGACGTAGTGGGTGATGAGGGAGGGGGCGGCGTAGGCGAGGCCGGGGGTGGCCGGGATGCGCAGTTCGCCGTTGCCCTCCGGGGGTGGTTCGTCCCCGGCCGGGCACAGGTCGCACTCGTGCGCGCCGAGGCAGACGTTCATCCACTGGACCCGCTGGACGGCCTTCAGCTTCTCCACGAACGCCTCGGGGACCGGGCCCGTCGCGTACGGCTTGCCGGCCTCCAGCCAGCCGACGTTCAGGCGGGTGTAGGCGGGGCGGTACCAGAGTTCGTGGAAGCCGGACTCCAGGTCCGTGAAGGCGTCGTCGTCCAGGTACTCGTACGTGCTGAGGTCCTCGTAGAACACCCGCACATCATCGCCTCACGGTGACCGGTCACGACGCCCCGGCCGGGTGCCGTGTCACATTCCCGGTGGCCGGGTCGTCGTATTGCCGGGACATCCAGCACGGAGCAGAGGAGAGAGCTCATGTCGGCAGCCGGGACGACGGGTAATGCGGCGACGCTCCAGCGCTTCCACTCCGCCGTGAACAGCGGCAGCCCGGAGCTGGTCTTCCAGGCCGTCGACGAGCTCGTCGCGCCCGATGTGCTCTTCCACGCGCCGGTGCCGATGGGGCTGACGGGTGCGGAGGCCCTGAAGCGGGTGTGGGGAGTGCTCCTGCGGGCGTTCCCCGACATCCACGTCACCGTCGAGGAGACGATCTCGGAGGGCGACAGGATCGTCGTCAGGAACACGGTGACCGGGACCCACCGGGGCGAGTACCAGGGTGTGCCGCCCACCGGGAGGACCGTCTCCTACGGCGAGATCTTCATCTTCCGCTTCGCGGGCGGGCGGATCGCCGAGGTGCGGGGGGTCGTGGACGTCCTCTCGCTGCTGCGTCAGCTCGGCGCCCTCCCGTCCTGACGCGGGGACGGACCCCGGCGCGGTCGCCTACGGGTGCGTGTCCGTGATCGCGATGACCTCGTCGAGGCGGTCCAGGGCGGCCTGCAGCTCGTCGACCTTGGCCTGGATGCGGTCGCGCTCGGCGCGCAGCATGGCGCGTTGGTCGGCGTCGGTGTGCCCGGAGTCCCAGCACGGGAGGAGTTCCGCGATCCTCCGGCTGGTCAGGCCGGCGGCGAACATCTGCTGGAAGAAGCGCACCAGGGTGACGGCGTCCTGCCGGTAGAGGCGCTGGCCGGAGGGGCTGCGCTCCGAGATGAGCAGTCCCTGCTGCTCGTAGTAGCGCACGGCGCGTGTCGAGACTCCGGCGGCCCGCGCCACCTCGCCGATGCGTACGA
This sequence comes from Streptomyces sp. NPDC018964, assembly GCF_044390325.1. Classification (NCBI taxonomy): domain Bacteria; kingdom Bacillati; phylum Actinomycetota; class Actinomycetes; order Kitasatosporales; family Streptomycetaceae; genus Streptomyces; species Streptomyces sp. NPDC018964. The sequence continues at coordinate 163,426 of NZ_JBIRYZ010000002.1, read as the reverse complement.
GCCGACCGGCCGCGGTCTGTGTGACGGTCATGGTGACGCCCCTCACCCCGGTCCTGACGACCGGCACTTGCCCTTGACGTTGACGTCAGCTTTTAGCGTACCGGGCATGGACATCAACAACTCAGTCGCCCTTGTCACCGGAGCCAATCGCGGCCTGGGCCGCGCCTTCGCCGAGCGCCTGCTCGAACGGGGCGCCCGCAAGGTCTACGCGACGGCCCGCCGGCCGGAGTCCGTGGACCTGCCCGGGGTCGAGGTGCTGCCCCTCGACATCACCGATCCCGCGTCCGTACGGGCCGCCGCCGAGGCTGCCCCTGACGTCTCGCTGCTCGTCAACAACGCGGGGATCAGTACGGGGACCGACCTGGTGACCGGTTCACCGGACGCGGTGCGGCGCGAGATGGAGACCAACGTGTTCGGCCACCTGGGCATGGTCCGGGAGTTCGCGCCGGTGCTCGCCGGGAACGGCGGGGGCGCGATCGTCAACGTCCTCTCCGCCATGTCGTGGTTCGGGGGCAGGGGTGCGGGCGCCTACCACCTGTCCAAGGCCGCCGCGTGGGCCATGACCAACGGCGTCCGCCTGGAGCTCGCCGAGCAGGGCACGCTCGTCACGGCGGTGCACCTCGGGCTGGCCGACACCGACATGGCGGCGGGCTGGCCCGTGGCCAAGATCGCGCCGTCGGACCTGGCCGACGCGGCGCTCGACGGTGTCGAGGCGGGTTCCGCCGAGGTCCTCGCCGACCAGTGGAGCCGGGACGTCAAGTCCCGGCTGCCGCTGGCGCCGGAGGAGTTCAACGCCGCGATGGGCCGCGCCCTGGCGGCGCTGACGGCGGCCTGACGGAACCTGCCGACAGGAGCGTGCACTTCGGTGCTCGGGCCGGACAGGCCGGTTCCGAGGAACCGGTGACGGGTCCGGCAGGTTCGTCAGAGGAAGGAGTGGAGAGGTAGGCCGCCTTGTCGGTGACGGCCGGAGCGTGTGGTGGAGCGCGGGTGGGCTTCCCGTTCCGCTTCTCACTCGGCGTCGAAGGCCTCCCGTGCCTCTTCGATCCGGGGCATGTACATCCGTACCCAGTCCAGGAGGACATCGACGGGAGGGCGCATGGTCTTCCCCAGTGGAGTGATCCGGTACTCCACCGCGACGGGCCTGGAGCTCACGACCTCGCGCTCGATGATGCCGTTGCGCTCCAGCCTGCGCAGGGTGGCGGTCAGTGACTTCTGTGTGACCGAGGGGATGGCGCGGCGCAGCTCGTTGAACCGGCGCGGTCCCTCGCACAGCTCGCTGAGCACGCTCAACGACCACTTGTCCAGCACTTGGTCGAGCAGTTCACGATGCGGCGCCGGGATGCTCAGCTCGTCGTCACGGGAAGCGGCGGTATCGGTCATGAAACCTGGTCTCGTTGAAGTTTCCTGCGTCTCCTAGGTATCAAAGCTATACCAAGTCCGCCATCGGCAGGAGATCACCGTGCCCGTCCAACGTTTCACCCCTGAGGGCTTGTTGCAGCCCACGCCTTACCACCACGTCGCCGTCGGCACCGGAAGTAGGCATGTCTACGTCAGTGGGCAGACCTCCAGTCTCGCGGACGGGACGCCCGTCGCGGCAGGAGATCTCTCCGGACAGGTCGCACAGGCGCTGCGGAACACCGCACGCGGTCTCGCCGGGGCCGGCGCGACGTTCGACGACGTGGTGCGGCTGACGGTCTACGTCACCCAGTGGGAGCCGGAGAAGATGACCGCCTTCATGGCGGGCGTCGAGAGCGTCGCGGACGAGATCGGGCTGCCCCAGCCCCTTCCCCCGTCGTCGCTCATCGGCGTCGACTGCCTCTTCGAGCCGGGCGTCCTCGTCGAAATCGAGGCCACCGCCATCGTCGACTGACCGACCGCTCGCACAGGCCCGTCCGCCCGGGGCAGGTGAAGGGCTCGCGCTCTTCGGCGGTGCGTGTTCGTGGACTGCGCGTGCCCCGGCCGGACGAGGACGTCCGGTTCCGTTCTCCCGGTTCGTCACCCGGAGAGCTGCCCCATCGGTGAAGTACCCCCGCGGCGCCGGACCGGCCGTTGCCGAAGCCCTCCGGCGGCCGGGGCCGCCGGGGGCGACGGAGCGGACGAGGAGCCGCACTTCAGCCGCCCCCGGGCCGCCACCCCCCACCGGTGGCGGCCCCTGGGCGTTCGGCGACCAGCCGTTCCGGGAACGCGTCCTCGTCCTCGGCCCTCGCGGATTCCGGGAGCATGCCGAGGAGCTCACGGCCGACCGCGTCACCGGGAACCGCCGTGACGCCGGAGTTCTCGGCCTCGCACTCGGCGACGGCGAACGACCACACGTCACCGCCCCGGACGTGCGGCACCGCACGCGGGTCGTGCCGCAGGCGGATGGTCCGGCCGGTGTGCCGGACCGCGCCACCCGGGTCAGGGGAGCACGCGCAGGTGGGTCGGCCAGCCGATGCGGTCGAGGAGGCGGAACAGTTCCCCGATGTCCTTCGGGTTCAGCTTCACGCAGCCGTTGGACGCGTAGTCGCCCGGGCCGTCCCAGCGGCGGGTCTCGGACGTGCCCTCGCCGCCGTCGCGGTCCGTCTCGGAGTGGATGAAGATCCCCGTGCGCGTCACGGTGCCCCGGGAGCACGTCATGTCCTGGAGGTGGACGGCGTATCCCTTGATGAGGTCGCCGTCGTAGGTGCGGGTGCGGGAGCGGATCTCCCAGTTCCCGTCCGGGATCCAGCCCTTGGCGCGGGCGCAGTCGTCCTGGACGCCGAGGCCCGATCCGGCCCGGTAGGCGGCGCGGAGTCTGCCGTCCCGGTGGACCGAGAGCGTCGAGTCGGTGGGGTCGTCGGGGTTCTTGTCGAAGACCAGGGTGGTCGCCGGTGCCGCCGCTCCGGCCTCGGCTCCGGCTCCGGCGGGGTCGCCCGCGAGGGCGGCCGGGGTGAGGGCCAGGGCGGTCATCACCGCCCACGCCGTGATGAGGTCGCGCAGGGGGCCCTTGTTCGCGTTCACGTGCCTGCCTCGTTCCTCGTTCTTTCCTCGCGGCCGGTTCCGCCGGTCGTGCGGGCACGGGGTGCGCGCCCGCCCGGGCTCCCCCGCCGGGCGGGCGCCCCGGACGTTCCGGAGCGGGCGTCACCGCCCGCTCCGGAACGGGGTTCAGGCGATGGCCAGGCGCACCTGGGCCGAGTTCGTCCCGGCGAAGGTGAAGTCGAACTGCTCGCGGACCCCGGAGCCGCAGGCCTGCTTCGTCTCGTATCCGCCGTTGCCGGCGCTGATGCGGACCATGGCGCACTTGCCGTCCATGCGGGTGTCCTCGAGCCAGCCGGCCACCCGCACGCCGCCGCCCGTGCAGCTCAGGGACCATTCGGCGACCGCGCCGTCGATCTTCGGGGCCGCCGTGGACGGGCAGGTGGCGGCGCTCGCCGTACCGGCGGCGCCTACGGCGAGCCCGCCGGCGAGGACGATCGTCGACAGCGCGGACATGACGGACTTGCGGACAGCGGACATGGAGGTACCCCTTCGGATGGAGAGTGGTCGGGAAGCGCACCGGCGCCACGCCCCGGGCACGCCGCCCGCCGACGAGGGCGGGCCGGGGTGGCCGGGGAGCGCCGGGCACGGCAACCAGACTGACCGCGGGGGCAGGGTGCGGGAAGACATGCCCGGGGATCTGCACAGGCGCATCCATGCAGGCTCCGTGCAGCACATGGGAAGAGGTCCTGACCTGCGGTTATGTCCGCCGGGGGAAAGGGTTGCGCATCATGCGGCACGGGGGCGGGCGGCGTGCATGCGGGCCGCCCGCCCCGTGCGGACGTCTCATGACGTCTCACGGGGGGCGGGCGGCCCGGTCCGCTCACGCCGGCGTGGACGGCGGTGGGCTCGTGGGCCTCTGGTAGGCGGGGGCGTCGGCCGGCGGGCGCTGGAACACCAGCAGGGCCAGCCAGGTGTCGGCGTCGGCCCTGCCGTCCGGCCGCAGGCCGTGGCTGCTCTGGAAGTACCTCAGGTCCTCGGCGGTCGCCGCGGTGAACTCCCCCGACACCTCCGTGCCGCCCTGGCCCGTGTTGTGCAGGAGCTCCTGGAGGGCCAGGACCGCGTGTCCGTGGGCTCCGCGCCTGAGGGGGACCACCAGTTCGGGCCAGGTGTCCTCGCCCACCTTGCCGTCGGACGACAGGTTGTTCCCGCGCTGGAAGTCCATGACGGCGTCCTGGGTCTCGTCCCCGAAGAACCCGTCCGCCTTCACCTCGTAGCCGTGCGCCCTCAGCAGGTGCTGCAGGGCGCGGCCGCGGGTGAACTGGTCCCCCTTCCGCTTCATCAGCAGCGGCCACTCCAGCGGCGCGCCGCTCGCCGGGACGGCGCCGGCCGCCACACCGTCGGACGCGGTCCGGGGGTGGGGGGCGTACTGGTCGCGCACGGCCGCCCCGGCGACGAAGGCCAGCACCACCACCGCGGCCATCAGCGCCGGCCGCACCCACCGGCACCGCCCCGGCAGACCGGGGACGCCGCGTCGGCCCGTGCCGCCCGCGGTGCCCGTGGTGCTCGCGGTGCCCGTGGTACCGGCCGCGTCGGTGGGTTCCGGGACGTCGCCGACGGCCGTCTGGCCGCTGTTTCCCTCCGCCACCGCCCTGCACAGTTCCCTGGCCAGCGCCAGCTCGGCCGCCGGGGCGCGCAGGTGGGCGTGGAGCGCCTCCACCACCCTCGGCGGAGCGGTCGACGCGTGCTTCGGGTTGAGGTAGCGGGAGAGCGTCGTCTGGTCGATGCCCAGTTTCGAGGCCAGTGCCTGCTGTGTGGGCCGCGTGCCGCCGGTCGCGCTCCCGGCCTCCTCCCACCAGCGTCGCAGCAGTCGCGCCAGCCGCTCCCCCGGCCGTTGCCCCCGGTCCTGCGCCTCCGGCTCGTGCGCCATGTGTCTCTCCCCGTCGTCTCGCGGAACGGCCGGGCGTCCACGCCGCCTGCATCGCCGCATAACGGCAGGTCGATCGCGTGCATGGCGGTAGGAGCGGATGCATCGGCCCACAGCGGCGCAGATCGTAGCGACGCCGGACGGGGGGTCCGGCGGCTCCGTCGAGGGCCGTCCGCGGCTCCGCGCGGCCGCCGGACGTTCCGCGGCCGGCGAACAGGGCTGCCCATGGCCCCTGCGGGGGAGCCGTGCCGAACACCGGCGCGGAGGGCACGCGTTCACCCGGACGTGTGCCGGTGCGGCACGCGTCGCTCACCCACAGGAAGGACGCGGGAAGGGTGCGGGAGAGGCGCAGGAGGGGCGCGGGAAGGACGTGGGCGGGAGGGAGGGCCGGGCGGTCGGCCGGGTCCGGCCCTCGATGCCGGGTGCCGGTCCGCGCGGCCGGTCCGTGTTGCCGGTCCGCGCGGCCGGTCCGTGTTGCCGGTCCGCGCGGCCGGTCCGTCTTCAGCCGGGTGGCCGTCCGGCGTTCGGCGGCCGGTCGTTCCAGGGACGCGGTCCCGGCCCCGGGGCGGTCACCAGCAGGGGCTGCCGTCGTCCTCACGCCAGGCGATGTCCGTGACGTACATCGGCATCGTGAAGTAGCTGCCGTGGCCGCTGGAGACGCACGAGGTCTGGGGCCCCTGCTCCTCGTGGCCGACGATGACGTACGTCATCGTGACGTCCTGGGACGTCCTGTTGTAGAAGATGTGGCCGAGAGCACTGCCGGACCATTCGCCGTCGGTCACCAGCGACGGCGTCATGTCCGTGTCGCCGTACCAGTACTCGGGCCAGACGCAGAACGTACCCGTCTCGCAGTTCCCGGTGGACCACGCCGACGCGCTGGGCGCGGATGCCATGACACCGAGGAAGGCCGCGGGTATCGCGGCGAGGGCGAGGGACTTCAGACGCATGGGGGGCTCCGATCTCAGGACGTCACCCGCATGCTCACAACAAATATGTTGAATCGTCAAGCATCGCTTTTCGGCCTCCCCGGCCGGTTCGGACGGCCGTCGCCTCCCGCGGACCCGAAGGAGCCCCGCGCCACCGCCCGGACAGGCGGCCGACAGGACTCACGGCGCGCGGTCCGTCCAACGAGCAACCGAGCGAATCTGGTTGAACGTCCCTACCATTCGACCGACACGTGGGGCACAGCCGACGCACCGGGGGAACGGATGCTTGCCGAGGAGTACGGGTACCAGGTGTCACCGCGTCCCGCGGTGGACACGCCCGGGGTACCGGCACAGGTGGAACGGTTCAAGGAGATCGCGAACCGCCGGATCCTCTGGGTGGCCCCGCTCATGCTCCTCCTGGTGTTCGCCGCCACCGCGGTGACCGACACGGGGCTCTTTCTCTTCGTCGCCGGCCCGGTCGGCGCCTGCTTCGTCCTCGGCTGGGTGCTGACGGTGAAGTCGGCTCCGAAGAAGACGTTGCGCATCCTGGCGGACAACCGCTGGCAGGTGTGGCCGTGCAGGCTGGAGGCGATCCCGGGGAAGTCGCTGGAGCGCCGCATCCTGCTGCTGGCACCGGACAAGAGCGTCGCGGCGTCGTTCCGGGGGCGCGTGCCCAAGGACGTCTGGCTCGGAATGGCCGACGGCCGGGGGGTGTTGTGGTTCGCCGGTGATCTGCGCTTCCCGTCCGTCGCCGCCCTCCCCGGCGGCGCTCCGTTGTGGTCCGTGGTGCCGGAGGAGCCGGAGGAGCGGGAACCGGAGCCCCGGCGCGGCGGCGACGGTGAGGGCGGCTCGGCCCTCGACGAACTGGTCTCCGAGGCCCGTTCGGCGGCCGTCTGGAACATGCTGGGCTGAAACCGGCCCGCGCCACGGGTGGTTCAGGGCGCGGCGGTGATGCGGGCGACCGCCTCGCGGGTCAGTGCGCGGTCGGACGGGGTGTCGTCCAGGGCGCGGTGCAGGGTCAGGCCCTCGATCAGGGCGTCCAGTCGGCGGGCCGTGGCGGCGTCGAAGTGCCGTTCCAGGAGGGTGCGGCTGCGGCGCATCCAGCGGGCGCACAGGGCGCGGTACGGCTCGTGGCGGGCCGCCAGGGTGTAGAGCTCCTGGGTGAGGACCAGGTCGCGGCGCGCGCCCTCGGAGAGGGTGTGGATCAGGTCGGTGACCGCTTCGCGGGCCTCGTCGGGGGTGCCGGCGCCGGTGAGGTGGTGCTCGAAGAGGGTCACCACCTGGTCGGCGTAGCCGGTGAACGCCTCGAGCAGGAGGTCGTCGATGCCGGTGAAGTGGTACGTCATCGAGCCCAGGGGGACCTGGGCCCGTGCGGCGATCTTGCGGTGGGAGACGCCCGCCACGCCCTCCTCGGCGATGAGGTCGAGCGCCGCCGCGAGGATGCGCTCGCGGCGGTGGGGGTCGGTGTGTCCGGTGGCCATGCGGGCGGGTCAGAGGGTGCGGACCGGGCGGGCCGGGTTGCCGACGGCCACCACGTTCGCGGGGATGTCCTTGGTGACCACCGCGCCGGCGCCGATGACGGAGTTGTCCCCGATGGTCACTCCGGGGCAGATGATCGCGCCGCCGCCGAGCCAGACGTTGTCGCCGATGGTGATGGGCAGCGCGGCCTCGAGCTTGTCGCGGCGGGGCTGCGGCTCCACGGGGTGGGTGGGGGTGAGGAGCTGGACGTTCGGGCCGATCTGGCAGTCCTCGCCGATGGTGATCCGGGCGACGTCCAGGGCGGTCAGGTTGTAGTTGACGAAGGTGCGGGCGCCGATGCTGATGTTGCTGCCGTAGTCGACGTACAGCGGCGGGCGCACCTCGACGCCTTCGCCCACCGAGGCGAGGAGCTCGGTCAGGATCGGCCTCGCCTCGGTGGGGTTCTCGGGATAGGCGGCCTGGTAGCGGGCCGCGAGCCGCATCGCGCGCTGCTGGCGGGCGGCGATCTCCGGGTCGTCGGCGATGTACAGGTCGCCCGCGAGCATGCGCTCCAGATGCGTGCGCGGGTCGTTCGCGAAGTAGCCGTCCGTCGTCATGCGTACGATCGTACGCTCTGGAGCGCGCGGGCGGATAGTCGGTGTGGGCGGGGGCTCGCGGGACGGCGCGCGGGGAGGGGCGTCGTCGAACCATGGGGCGGACGCGACGCGGCCCCGGACGCGTGTCCGGGGCCGGGCCGAGCCAGGGCGGGGCGGTTCTCACGTGGGTGAGGGCCGCCGCCCGGCCGTCACGCCGGGGAGAGTTCCGCGCGGCCGAAGAGGAGGGCGTAGCCCGGCGGCAGTTGGGCCAGGACGCGGGTGACCAGGGCGTCGCCGACCAGGTCGGGCAGGACGCCCAGGACCGAGCTGACGTCCCAGCGGGCGGTCGCCGGCGTCGCGCCCTCGAGGCGGGCGGCCACCGAGTCGACGAACTCCGCGGCGGTCATTCTGCGGGTCACCGGGATCTGCGAGGCGACCGCTCTGGCCGCCTCCTCGGGCAGGGCGCGGGCCAGGTCGACGCGCTCGTCGCCGACGACGTGGCCGCCGAGGGCGGAGAGGACGACACGGGTGACGTTCTCCGCCTGCGACCGCGTCGGGTACTGGCCCGACTCCCGTACGGCGTCGATCAGTCGGTGCCAGCCGTCGTTCCGGGGCACGGCCGCCGGGGCCGGGACGCCTCCGGCCTGCTTCGCGGTCGCGGGCTTCTGCGGTGTCAGCGTGGTCATCCGGTGCTTCTCTCCTTCTCCGGTTCTCCAGTGCCCCGGTCTCCGGTATCTCCAGTGCCCCGGTTCTTCCCGGGCATGTGCCGTCACGTGGGCCGGGTGCGCGCGGGGGCGCGTCCCGCGGATCGTTCGGGTCCGCGGGACGCGTGGGGTGAGTGGGGTGCGCGGGCCGCGCGAGGGGGTCAGCCGCCGATCTGCTTGCGGCTGTCACCGCCGGTGATCTGGATGCGGCGCGGCTTGGCCTGTTCGGCGACCGGGATGCGCAGGGTCAGGACACCGGACTCGTACGAGGCGTCGATGCGTTCCGTGTCCAGGGTGTCGCCGAGGAAGAGCTGACGGGTGAAGGTGCCGGTGGGCCGCTCGGCGACCACGGTCTCCGCACCCTCGGGCGCCGGGGAGCGGCGCTCGGCGCGCACGTTGAGGACGTTGCGCTCGACGTCGAGTTCGATCGTCTCCGGGTCGATGCCGGGGAGGTCGAAGTGGACGATGAAGTCGTCCCCCGCCCGGTAGGCGTCCATCGGCATCGCCGCGGGACGGCCGGTGGTGGTGGCGCCGAAGACCTGCTGCGCGAGTCGGTCGAATTCGCGGAACGGGTCGGTACGCATGAGCATCACGGGTCATCTCCTTCCGTGGGTGTCATCTGCGATGCCCTTACGGTCTGCCTTCTTATATAGCTCGAGGGAGGAAAGTTGACAAGCCAGGACTCAGGTTGTGTCACACGGTCGGCTTCGGGCCTGGGCGCGGGGGCCGTCTCCCGGAGCGTTAGCCTCGAAGCCCGGACGTCCCCGGCCCGGTGGGCCGGCGCAGTGGCAGGAGGCAGCAGGCATGGCGAAGGTACCGAGTTCCGTGGTGGCGGCGAGTGGACTCGTCGGGGGGTACGGCGTGGCCCGCTGGACGCGGAAGCGGCAGCTGGGCGGGGTCGTGCTCGCCGCCGCCGGGGCCGCCGCCGCGCAGCAGTGGCGGGAGCGGGCCGGGGGCCGGGCGGCGGGGGCGCTGTCGGTGGCGTACGTCGCCGCGTTCGCCGGGTCGCATCCGCTGGCGAAGAGGGTGGGCGCCTGGCCCGCCGTGTTCGGGGTGGCCGGCGCCGTGGCGCTCGCCTCGTGGGCGGTGGCCGACCGGCGGGGACGGGGCTGAGGGAGGGCGGCCGCGCGAGGGTGTTCCGGCGACCGCGCCGTGGTGCCCGGGCCGGCCGGCCGACGGGCCGGGTGCCCGGGCACCATGGCTCAGGGTCGTTCCACGGGGCCTACTGGCAGTACTCGTCCTGGTAGACGATCTTCAGCTGGTCGGTCTCGGTCCGCTCGCCGTCGGTGGCGTAGATCTCGGCGGTGTACTCACCGACCGGAGCCAGCCCCAGGGAGAAGAAGACGTAGCCGTTGACGGGCAGGCTGCCGTCAGCGGGGTCACGTTCGTTCGTGCCCGGGGGGATGATCTGACGGCCCAGGTTGGCGGAGGACTTGCCCGGCAGGTTGCGGATGCCGGTCGTGATGGGTTTCGACCAGCTTCCGGACACCGGGGACAGGGCGTACGTCCATGAGAACCCACCACGGACACACCGCACCTGCCCCTCGGCCTCCAGCGTCCACGTCGAGGTCGAGGCGGACGCCGGGGACGCGCCGAGGAGGGAGAACGTCAGGGCCGAGGACAGACCGAGGAGTAATCCGGCCCCGCGACGGCTTGTTTTCATCGGTACCTCCATGATCGAGGGCATGGGGACGCACGAGGCGGTACGACGTTCCCGCCGGCCCGGACCACCGGGCCGAGGGGGGCCGGCCGCCGTCAGCGAGTGTCACCCGCGTGACGATCCTCGAACAAGGGGGTAGTTGCACTTTCAAAGACCAGTGGCCTGATGTCGCCGTCCGGTGTCCGACAAGGGTCCTGCCGCGGCCCCGCGGCCCGGTCACCTTCCCGCCGCCCCCGCCTTCGCCCCGGCCGCCGACAGCGGGGCCGCGATGTCCTCCAGGGAGCGGCCTTCCGCCTTCACCGCGAGGAACGTGGCCACCAGGCCCGCCGCGCACATCAGGCCGGCGCCGATCTGGAAGGCGAGGACCGTGTCGCCGACCACGCCCGTCTCCGTGAGCTTCGCGAACAGCAGGGGGCCGCTGATGCCGCCGGCGGCGGTGCCGAGGGCGTAGAAGAAGGCGATGGACATCGCGCGGGTCTCCATCGGGAAGACCTCGGAGACCGTCAGGTACGCGCTGGACGCGCCGGCCGAGGCGAAGAACAGCACCGCGCACCAGCAGGCGGTGAGGGTCGTCGCGCTGAGCGAACCCCGGTCGAAGAGCCAGGCCGTGCCGAACAGCAGGACGCCCGAGAGCAGGTACGTGCCGGAGATCATCACCCGGCGGCCCACCGTGTCGAAGAGCTTGCCGAGCAGCAGCGGGCCCAGGAAGTTGCCGGCCGCGATGACGGCGAAGTAGTAGCCGGTGCTGCCGGACGGGACGTCGAAGAACGTGGTCAGGATCGCGCCGAAGCCGAAGGTGATGGCGTTGTAGAGGAACGCCTGGCCGATGAAGAGGGAGAAGCCGAGGACGGAGCGCTTGCGGTACTTGGCGAAGACGGTGCGGGCGATCTCGGTGAACGTGACGTTCTCGCGCTGGTGGATCGTCAGCTCGCCCTCCGCGCGGGGCAGCGGCTCGTTCCGCTCGGCCTCGACCCGGCGCTCGATGTCGCCGACGATGCGTTCCGCCTCCTCGTCGCGGCCGTGGATCAGCAGCCAGCGCGGGCTCTCCGGGACGTGACGGCGTACGAGGAGGATGACCAGGGAGAGGACGGCACCGAGGGCGAAGGTCAGGCGCCAGCCGACGTTCGCCGGGAAGACGTCGGTGTCCAGGGCGAGGATCGACAGCAGGGAGCCGCCGACCGCGCCCAGCCAGAAACTGCCGTTGATCAGCAGGTCGACGCGGCCCCGGTACTTCGCCGGGATCAGCTCGTCGACCGCGGAGTTGATGGCCGCGTACTCGCCGCCGATGCCGAAGCCGGTGAGGAAGCGGAAGAGGAAGAACCACCAGGTGTCGAAGGCGACCGCGGTGAGGGCGGTGGCGCCCAGGTAGACCGCGAGGGTGATCATGAAGAGCTTCTTGCGGCCCCAGACGTCGGTCAGGCGGCCCCAGAAGAGGGCGCCCGCGCAGGCGCCGGCGACGTAGAGGGCGGCGGCGATGCCGGTGACCTCGCCGGAGGTGATGGGCAGTCCGCTGCCCGGCTCGGACAGGCGGCTCGCGATGTTGCCGACGACCGTGACCTCCAGGCCGTCGAGGATCCACACGGTGCCGAGACCGATGACGACGGTCCAGTGCCAGCGGGACCACGGGAGGCGGTCCAGGCGGGCGGGGATGCTGGTGGTGATGGTGCGTTGTCCGGTTCCGGGCTGTGTGGTGGTCATGGGCTCCCTCCCTGGCGAAGCGAACCTCCGTATGCCCTCGGGTGCGGGTTTTCACGCCGCCCGCTTTTGCGGTGGGTTCCCGTGGGTGCGTCGTGGTTGATCGCGCGGTTCCCCGCGCCCCTGAGGGCGTTGCTGTCGCCGTTGGTCGGGAAGACGAGGGGGAGGGGGAAGCCACGGTGGGGGTGCTCCCTAGGGGCGCGGGGAACTGCGCGACCAGCCACGACGTACTCGCGGACAATCTGGGCGGGTCGCCCCCCCCCAGGGGCGCGGGGAACTGCGCGGACAACTACGACGCACCCGCGGATGCTCTCGGCGGGCCACCCCGAAGGCCGTGGGCAACCGCTACGCGCCCAGGATCTGCGACACCGTGTAGATCAACAGACCGGCGAGTGAGCCGACCACCGTGCCGTTGATGCGGATGAACTGCAGGTCACGGCCGATGTTGGCCTCGATCTTCTTCGTGGTGTGCTCGGCGTCCCAGCTCGCCACCGTGTCCGTGATCAGGGAGGTGATCTCCTTGCGGTAGGTGGTGACCACGTACACCGCCGCGCTCTCCAGCCAGCCGTCGACCTTGCCCTGCACCTTGGGGTCGAGCGACATGCGGGCGCCCAGGGAGAGCAGCGAGGCGCGCACGCGCAGGCGGAGCTCGCTGCGCTCGTCCTCCGCCGCCGAGACGATCATGGCGCGTACGGCGGTCCACGCGGAGGCGATCAGGTCCTGCACCTCGCCCCGGCCCAGGACCTCGCTCTTGAGGCGTTCGACGCGGAGGCGGGTGTCGGTGTCGGACTGGAGGTCGGAGGCGAAGTCGGTGAGGAAGCGGTCCAGGGCGCCGCGCGCGGGGTGGGTGGGCATGTCGCGCATCTCGGTGACGAAGCGCAGCAGCTCCTTGTAGACGCGCTCGCCGACCTTGCGGTCGACGAACCGGGGCGTCCAGCCGGGCGCGCCGCCGTGGACGGCGTCCATCACGGTGTCGTTGTGCAGCACCAGCCAGTCGTGCGCGCGGGTGACGACGACGTCGACGGCCCGTCTGTGGCCGCCGTCGGTGACGATACGCTCCAGCAGCTTGCCCATGCCGGGCGCGATCTCCTGGGCGTCGGCGCGGCGGGTGATGGCCTCGCCGACCACCGCCTGGACGTCGGAGTCGCGCAGCACGGTGAGGGCGCCGCGCAGGGCCGCCGACAGCTCGGCGGTGACCCGGTCGGCGTGTTCGGGGACGGCGAGCCAGGCGCCGAGCCGGCTGCCGATGCCGACGGCGCGCAGCCGCTGCCGTACGACGTCCTCGGAGAGGAAGTTCTCGCCGACGAACTCACCGAGGGAGACGCCGAGCTGGTCCTTCTTGGTGGGGATGATCGCGGTGTGCGGGATGCGCAGGCCGAGCGGGTGGCGGAAGAGCGCGGTGACGGCGAACCAGTCGGCGAGCGCGCCGACCATGCCGGCCTCGGCCGCCGCGGCGACATAGCCCGCCCAGGGGCCGGCGCCCTGGTGGGAGGCCCACTTGGCGAGGACGTAGACGACGGTGACGAACAGCAGCAGGCCGGTGGCGGTGAGCTTCATCCGGCGCACCCCGCGCTGCTTCTCCTCGTCCGCGGGGCTGAAGGTGTTCATCTCGCGGTTCGTGAAGGCGCCGGTGCGGGCATGCTGCCCGTCGGCACTCCGGCCACCGGCTCCTACCTTTTCCGATGCTTCCGACGTTTCCGTCGCTTCGGTCCGTTCCATCCGCTCCACCCGCTCGGTGATCTCTCACACATTGTCCCTTCCTGACCGACTCCCGGAACGGAACAGGAGTTCCCGGCGTCTGTCCGGAGGGGGTTTGTCCAGGGGGATCACCTAAGGGTCCCTCCCGTCAGCCTTCCCGACCCATGGATCATCATGGGTTCACCGGACCGGAGCCTCGGGCTCCCTCTCCCGAGGAGAACAGAACAGCATGACCCGGGGTCGTGACGGGGACGCCGAGGCGTCTCCCGCCAGGCAGCGTGCCCTGCTCGCCGCGATCGTCGCCGCGATCGTGGCGGTTTCCGCCACCGTCTACGCCGGTGCCGACATCGGAGCCGACGGCGGCATCCACGAGCGCGACACCCTCGCCGGCGGCCGCGGCGCCCGGCACGACCCGGCCGCGCCCGCCTCCACCGGCACCTGGGTCACCTCCTGGGCCACCTCCCCGGTCGCGGGCGAACCCGGCACCGAGACGACCGGACTCGCGGGCCGCTCGGTGCGCAACGTCGTCCACACCAGCGCCGGCGGTACGAGCGCCCGCGTCACGCTCTCCAACCTCTACGGCCAGTCGCCGCTGACCCTCACGCACGCCTCGATCGCGGTCTCCGCGGACCCGGACACCCCCCAGGCGCTCACGGGGACCATGCGGCCGCTGACCTTCGCCGGGAGCCCGACGGTCGTCGTCCCGGCGGGCGGACAGGTGACGAGCGACGTGGCGCGCATCGCCGTCCCCCACGACGGGGACGTCCTGATCACGACGTACTCCCCCACCGCCTCCGGGCCCGTCACCCATCACCCGCACGCGCGCCAGATCTCGTACGTCGCCGACGGCGAGCACACCCTGGACGCGACGGGGACGGTCTACACCGGGCAGAGCAGGACCTGGCGGTACGTGACCGCGCTGGACGTGCTGAACAACGACTCGGACGGCACGGTCGTCGCCCTCGGGGACTCGCTGACCGATGGCGTCACCTCGACGACCGGGGAGAACAACCGGTGGCCGGACGTGCTGTCCGACCGGCTGCGGGAGGCGGCCGAGGACGGGCGGGACGTGCCACGCCACAGCGTCGTCAACGAGGGGATCAGCGGGAACCAGCTCCTCGCCGACAGGCAGGGACGGCCCGCCACGAACCCCAGCGGGCTGAACCGGTTCGAGCGGGACGTCCTGGGCCGGACGAACGTCAAGGTCGTCGTCGTCGCGCTCGGGATCAACGACATCCTGCGCCATCCGGGGACCGCCGATCCGGACGCGATCGTCGCCGGGCTGAACACGCTGGTCGAGCGGGCTCACGCCCACGGGGTGAAGGTCGTGGGGGCGACGCTCATGCCGTTCGGCGGACGCGGCGGGTACACCGACGCGCGGGACGAGGTGCGGCAGCGGATCAACGCGGAGATCCGGGCGGGGCGGGTGTTCGACGCGGTCGTCGACTTCGACGAGGCGGTTCGGGATCCGTACGATCCGCGGCGGCTGCGGCCGGAGTACGACTCCGGGGACCACCTCCATCCGAGTGACCGGGGGTACACCCGGATGGCGGAGGAGTTCGATCTCGACGATCTGGGGGGCGGGGCTCCGGCACGGTTGTAGGCAGGGGGGCGCAGGGGGTTCGGGCGTGGGTTTCCTCGCCCCCGCCGCCCCTACCCGTCCCGTACCCGGGGGCGCCGCCCCCCGGACCCCCGCTCCTCAAACGCCGGAGGGGCTGAAGGAGCTCAGCGGTCGTCGGAGCCCTCCAGTTCGCGGCGGCGCTGTTCCCTGCGCTCCAGTTTCTCCCTGCGGCGTTCCTCACGCAGGCGCTGCTTCTCCGCGCGGGGGAGTTTGCGGTCGACGCCGACGCCGCCCCAGAAGGCGAAGCCCGTGACGATCACGCGCGGGGCGCCCGGCTCACCCGGCACGCCCTCCTCCCGGTGGTCGAAACCGCCCATGACGCCGATGCCGCGCACGACGACCTCGACACCGGGCGGGACGATCACTTCCACCCCGCCCATGATCGCGACCGCGTTGATGACGACCTCACGGTCCGCGAAGTACGCGTCCCGCAGATCGATCTCCCCGCCGCCCCAGAAGGCGAAGCAGTTGAAGCGGCGCGGCGCCGTCCAGCGCCCCCTGCGCTGGAAACCCGACATCACGGCCACGGCCCACGACGACGTCCCCGCGTCGTCACCGCCGACGATCCTGTCCCCCCAACCACCCTCCCGCGTCGGCTCCTTGGCCAGGGACACGGCCGGCACGGCCGCCCCCCGGTCCGTCGGCAGGTCACGGGTGATCGGCGTCAGCTCCCCGTACGTGCGCGCCTTGTACGTCGCGTCCAGCCGCTCCTCGAACTCCTCCATGTCGAGGCGGCCCTCCGCGAGGGCGTCCCGCAGGATCTCGGCGACCCGCTCACGGTCGGCGTCGGAGGCACGAAGGTCCGGGACGGCTGCGTCTTCGCTCATACCAGCAGCCTACGAGTTGTCCCCACCGCACGGCTACGAGAGGGCCCGGCCGGCCCGCTCCGCGTACATGGCCCTGATGACCGCCTCGATGTCCGGCTCCCGCACCGACAAGTCCACCAACGGGTACCGGGCCGCGACCCGCGCCACCAGCTCCGCCGCCGACGCCGACGCCGGGAACGCCAGCCACTGCCGCGGCCCCTCCACCCGCACCACCCGCGCGGGCGGCGGCGCCTCGATCGGCGGCAGCTCCCGCTCCAGGTCCACCACCAGCGTCCGCTCGCCCTCCCCCACCTCGTGCAGCCCGGCGAGCGAACCGTCGTACACCAGCCGGCCCTGGTCGATCACCATCACCCGCGAGCACAACTGCTCGATGTCCTGCAGGTCGTGCGTGGTCAGCAGCACCGTCGTGGCCCGCTCGGCGTTCAACCCCCGCAGGAAGTCCCGCACCCTGCTCTTGGAGACGACGTCCAGACCGATCGTCGGCTCGTCGAGGTACAGCACCTCCGGATCGTGCAGCAGCGCCGCCGCGATGTCCCCGCGCATCCGCTGCCCCAACGAGAGCTGACGCACCGGAACGTCCAACAGACCCCCCAGGTCCAGGAGTTCGGTCAGCCGCTCCAGGTTCTCCCGGTACCGGACGTCCGGGATCCGGTACATGCGGTGCATCAGCCGGTACGAATCGATCAGCGGCAGGTCCCACCACAGCGTCGTACGCTGCCCGAACACCACCCCGATACGGTGCGCCAGCCGCGTCCGCTCCCGGGACGGATCGATCCCGGCGACCCGCAGCCGTCCCCCGCTCGGCGTGAGGATCCCCGTCAGCATCTTGATCGTCGTCGACTTCCCGGCACCGTTCGGACCGATGTAACCGACCATCTCGCCCCGCGCCACCGTGAACGAGATCGAATCGACCGCCCGCACCCGATGCCGCTCCCGCTTCAGGAAACCGGTCTTCCTGCGCACGTCGAAGACCTTCTCCACGCCCTCGAGTTCGATGAAGACGTCACCCATCGTCCGCTAACTCCCCGTGCTCCGGTACGACCTGAGACCCGCCCGCCACGCCAGACCCGCCAGCACACCACACCCCACCGCCACCAGCGGCGACGCGAACACCGCCCACCCCGGCAACCCGACCGGATACGGCCGCCCCAACACGTACGCGGCGGGCACCCAGTTGACGAAGGCGAGCGGCAACATGAACGTCACCCCCCGCACCAGATCCTTCCCGAACACGCTCGGCGGATACTGCAACAGCGTCGTCCCCCCGTACGTGAACGCGTTCTGCACCTCCGCCGCGTCCTGCGCGAAGACCTGGAACGCCGCGCCCGCCACGAACACCGCCGAGAAGATCGCCGCACCGCTGACCACCATCACCGGCACCAGCAGCACCTTCACCCCGCTCCAGTCGACGTCGACCGAGGCCAGCGCCCAGCCCAGCACCACCGCGCCCTGCGTGACCCGGCCCAGCCGGCGCACCGCGAAACGGTCCGCGCCGACCTGCGCCAGCACCGGCACCGGACGCACCAGCAGGACGTCGAACGAACCGTCCCGCATCCGCCCGCCCAGCACGTCCATCGAACCGAGCAGCAGGTCCGCGATCCCGAACGCCGTCGCCGACAACCCGTACAACAGGGCGACCTCCGGCAACGACCAGCCGCCCAGCGAATCGACCCGCGAGAACATCAGCAGGATCCCCACGAAGTCCAGACCCGTCACCAGCAGGTTCCCGAACACCGTGAAGACGAACGACGCACGGTACGTCATCCCCGACCGCACCCACATCCCGGCGATCAGCCCGTAGGCCCGCACCCCCTCCACCAGCGCACCGCGCTCACCCACCCTGCACCACCACCCGCCGCGTCGCCGCCGACTGCAGCAGCCGCCCCACCGCCAGCAGCACCACCGCCCACGCCGCCTGGAACGCGAACGCCCCCCACGGATCCCGCTCCCCCATCAGCACATCCGCCGGAACCTGCAACTGCGCCGCCCACGGCAGCACCCGCACCACGTCGCCCAGCCCCTCCGGGAAGGCGTTCAGCGGCAGCACCATGCCCGAGAAGAACACCCCCGTGATCATCAACACCTGACCGACACCCATGCCGTCCATCAGCCAGAACACGCTCAACGCCGCCAGATAACGGATCGCGAAACTCACCACCGCCGCCAGCAGCAACGTCACCGCGAACGCCGCCCACACCGCGGCCTCCCCCGGCAGCGCCATCGGGAAGAACACCGAACCGAACACGAACGGCACCACCCCCCGCCCCAGCAACTGGAACGCCGCCCGCCCCACATCACCCGCCAGCCACCACACCTGCAGATCCACCGGCCGGTACAGATCCACCGCGATCTCACCCGTACGGATGCGTTCCATCAGGTCCTTCTCCGCACCCCCGCCCTGGATCGCCAGCGTCGCGTACAGACACTGCCCCAGCCACACGTACGTGACCGCCTGCGCCTGGTCGTACCCGCCCAGACCCGGCCGCTCCTCCCACAACGCCAGATACGTGTACACGAGGATCAGCCCGAACACCGTATTGGTGAACACCCCGGCCGCCGTCGCCACCCGGTACGACGCGTACCGCCGGAAACCCCCCACCGCGACGGCCAGGTACAACCGCGCCGATCCCACGCCCCCGCACCCCTCCCGCATCCGGCACCGAAGCGCAGGAGCCTAGTGCGCCCGCCGTACCCCCCGCCACGAATTTTCGTTGGGGCCATGTGTGTGACAAGCCGCGTGCGCGCGCCCCGCACGGCGTCAACAGGGACGCACCACCGGAAGGGACGGTCTTGAATAAGACGCACACACCATGGCGCAGTGGAACGAACCAGGCGAAACGGGAGTCCGTGCACGACATGAGCGACGAGCCGCAGCCGCAGCAGCCCCAAGAAGGCTGGGCACCGAGAAACCCCCCGGCGGCCACCTCCCCCAAACGGCCCGAACGCACCGGATGGCGCCGACTCCTCCCCACCTGGCGCATGACCCTCGGCGGCCTCCTCATCACCGCCGCACTCGTCACCGGCGGCTTCTTCCTCGGCTACCACCTCGTACCGATCCCCGCCGCCAACGCCCTCGCCACCCAACAGGCCAACGTCTACCTCTACGCCGACGGCTCCGTCATCGCCCGCGACGGCGAGGTCAACCGGGAGAACGTCACCCTCTCCCAGATCTCCGAGGACGCCCAGCACGCCGTCCTCGCCGCCGAGGACCGCGACTTCTACACCGAATCAGCCATCGACCCCCAGGCCATGGTCCGCGCCGCCTGGAACACCGCCACCGGCAAAGGCAGACAGTCCGGCTCCACCATCACCCAGCAGTACGTGAAGAACTACTACCTCCGCCAGGAACAGACCATCACCCGCAAGGTGAAGGAATTCTTCATCGCCATCAAACTCGACCGCGAACAGAGCAAGGACCAGATCCTCGAGGGCTACCTCAACACCAGCTTCTTCGGCCGCGGCGCCTACGGCATCCAAGCCGCCGCCCACGCCTACTACGGCATCGACGCCTCCGAACTCGACGCCGCACGCGCCGCCTACCTCGCCGCCCTCGTCAACGCCCCCAGCCAGTACGACGTCATCACCCACCCCGAGAACCGCAACACCGTCGAACGCCGCTGGAACTACGTCCTCGACGGCATGGTCGACGAAGGCTGGCTCAGCACCTCCGAACGCGCCGACCTGACCTTCCCCGTCCCCCAGCGGACCACCGTCTCCACCAGCCTCTCCGGACAACGCGGCTACATCGTCGACATCGTCAAGAACCACCTGATCAACAACAAGATCGTCGACGAGGCCGCCCTCGACGCCGGCGGCTACCGCATCACCACCACCCTCCACAAGGACAAACAGGACGCCTTCGTCGACGCCGTCAACGACAAACTCATGGACCGCCTCGACCAGGAGAACCGCGAAGTCGACACCTACGTCCGCGCCGGCGGCGCCTCCATCGCCGTCAAGACCGGCAAGGTCGTCGCCATGTACAACGGCATCGACTACGTCAAGCAGTACACCCCCAACGCCACCCGCCGGGACTTCCAGGTCGGCTCCAGCTTCAAACCCTTCGTCTTCACCGCCGCCGTCGAAAACGGCTCCCGCACCCGCGACGGCCGCCCCATCACCCCCAACACCGTCTACGACGGCACCAGCGAACGCCCCGTCCAGGGCTGGCCCGGCGACCGCTACGCCCCCGAGAACGAAGACCATCACGACTACGGCGACATCACCGTCCGCGAAGCCACCGACAAGTCCGTCAACGCCGTCTACGCCCAGATGGCCGTCGACGTCGGCCCCGACAAGGTCCGGCAGACCGCCATCGCCCTCGGCCTGTCCGAGGACACCCCCAGCCTCTCCGACGCCGGACCCTCCATCGCCCTCGGCGTCGCCACCGCCAGCGTCCTCGACATGACCGAGGCGTACGCCACCCTCGCCAACCACGGCAAGCACGGCGACTACACCATGATCGAGAAGATCACCCAGAACGGACGCACCGTCGACCTGCCCGAACGCCACACCCGCCAGGCCGTCACCCGCCAGGCCGCCGACACCACCACCTCCGTCCTGCGCGGCGTCGTCGAGAGCGGCACCGCCACCGCCGCCCAGACCGCGGGCCGCCCCGCCGCCGGCAAGACCGGCACCGCCGAGGAGGACACCGCCGCCTGGTTCGCCGGCTACACCCCCGACCTCGCCACCGTCGTCGCCGTCATGGGCCAGGACCCCGTCACCGCCGGTCACAAACCCCTCTACGGCGCCATGGGCCTGCCCCGCGTCAACGGCGGCGGCGCCCCCGCCGAGATCTGGGGCCAGTACACCCGCGAAGCCCTCAAGGACGTACCCGTCACCCCCTTCACCCTCCGCCTCCAGCCCGGCGCCTGGAAGACCCAGCCACCCCCCGGCGACCCCAGCACCGGACCGTCCTCCCCGACCGGCGACCCCGACGACGGCGGCGAGGCACCGGCCGAGGAACCCACCGGCCAGGACGAAGCGGAACAACCCCAGGAACAGACCGACGGCACCACCACCGGCGGCGACACCGGAACCGACGACGGAACCACCACCGACGACACCGGCGACACCGACGAAGGCGACACCAACGGCGACGACAGCCCCGTCCCGGACGGCCTGACCGGCGCACTCATCCAGAACAGCCGCCGGCACTGACCCGCCGGCCCACCCGCCCCTCAGTGCCCGGACGTCGCCTTCAACCCCACCACCGCCACCAACAACAAGCAGATGAAGAAGATCCGCGCCGCCGTCACCGGCTCACCCAGCACCAGCATGCCCAGCACCGCCGCCCCGGCCGCACCGATCCCCACCCACACGCCGTACGCCGTACCGATCGGCAACGTACGAGCCGCGTACGACAGCAACACCATGCTCGCCACGATCCCCGCACCCGTCAGCACACTGGGCACCAGCCGGGTGAAACCATCGGTGTACTTCATCCCCACCGACCAGCCGACCTCCAGCAGACCGGCGACCACAAGCAGAACCCATGCCATGACAGGCACCTCCGGGACACGAACGGAAACGGGGGTGCGTCGTCTTTGCCTTCACCCCGGTACGGCGCGTCTCGTCGGGGCCCTCACGGGTCCCCCCACCCTAGCCCGAGAACAAGAAAAGAGCCGGTGACCACAGTCACCAGCCCCTCCCCACCACCGACCTACAGGTACAGACCCGTCGAATCCTCGGAACCCTCGAAACGGTCCGCGGCCACCGCGTGCAGATCACGCTCGCGCATCAGCACGTACGCCGTCCCCCGCACCTCGACCTCCGCCCGGTCCTCCGGGTCGTACAGCACCCGGTCACCCGGCTCCACGGTCCGTACGTTCTGCCCCACCGCGACCACCTCGGCCCAGGCCAGCCGACGACCCACCGCCGCCGTCGCGGGAATCAGGATGCCGCCCCCCGAACGCCGCTCACCCTCACTCGTGTCCTGCCGCACGAGCACACGATCGTGCAACATCCGGATGGGCAGCTTGTCGTCCTGGGAACCGTGCTCGTTCTTCTTGGCGCTCACGACCTGAAACCTACCTGCATCCGCACCGACCGCACGCGCTCGGGGTCACCGCCTGCGCCTACGGGACCCCAGGGCCAGCAGCCCCACGACCCCCACCACCAGCACCGCCACCGGAACCACCCGCTCCAGCCGCGGCGCACCCTTCTCGTCCACGAACTGCGCCTTCACGTCACTCACCACACCGTTGACCCGGACGTACGCCCGCCCCAACGTGTGATCGACGTTCGACACCACCCGGGCCTTGGCATCCCCCACGATCGTCTTCGGATGCACCCGCACCCCGATCTCGTCCAGGGTCTCGGCCAGCACCGCACGGCGACGCCTGATGTCCGCCTCGATCTCCGCCGGGGTCCTGGTGTCCGCCGTGTCCGCCACCGTGCCGCCTCCGAAATCCACTGACACCTGTTGTGTACCTGTGCCGGACAGTCTGTCAGCTCCACACCACCCCGCACGGCCAGGACCCCCGGTTACCCTCGTTCCCGGCACCCGATCCGCGCAGCGCGTACGTACGAGGAGACCCGACCGATGAGCGACCGCCTCCAGCCCGGGGACGAGGCCCCCGCCTTCACCCTGCCCGACGCCGACGGCAACGAGGTGTCCCTGGCCGACCACAAGGGCCGCAAGGTCATCGTCTACTTCTACCCCGCCGCCCTCACCCCCGGCTGCACCAAGCAGGCCTGCGACTTCACCGACAACCTGGAGCTGCTCGCCGACGCCGGCTACGACGTCATCGGCATCAGCCCCGACAAGCCGGAGAAGCTCGCCAAGTTCCGCGAGGCGGAGTCCCTGAAGGTCACCCTCCTCGCCGACCCGGACAAGACGGTCCTCGACGCGTACGGCGCCTACGGCGAGAAGAAGAACTACGGCAGGACCTACATGGGCGTCATCCGCTCCACGATCGTCGTCGGCGAACAGGGCAAGGTCGAACACGCCCTCTACAACGTCCGCGCGACGGGCCACGTGGCCAAGATCATCAAGGACCTGGGCATCTGACCCCGCCGAGCCCGCGGACGGCCCGTACCGGATCACCGGTACGGGCCGTTCCGTTTTCCGTACGTGACTGTCCGATATCCGGTTCGTTACTCCGTACGAGGCCACGAACGGGCGGCCGGGAGACGGAGGGGGTCCGATGGGGGCCAGTGCATACACCAAGGAGCGGCTGGAAGAGGCGGCTCGGGGGGCGCGGACGTTGACGGAGGCGTTGGTGCGGTTGGGGGTGGATCCGAGGAGCTGGAAACGGCGGTACGTCTTCGATCGGATGAGGAAGCTGGGGGTGGATGTCTCGCACTTCGAGCGTGAGGGAGCGAAGTGGACGAGGCAGATCCTTGAACCTGTGGTCGCGGCATCGACGAGCGTCAACGAGGTGCTCCGCCGGCTCGGGCTCGACCCGGTCGGTGGGCACCACACGAACATCTCCCGCCGAATCAAGGCCTACGGCATCGACACCTCGCACTTCACACCAGCCGCTCGCACGGAGCGGCAGCGGTACAACCAGCGCCGCCGGACCGCTGCGGAGATCCTCGTACACGACACCTCCGGACACGCCAGGCGCATCCCGGGCAGCCGTCTGAAAAGGGCGATGCAAGAATTCGGTGTGGAGGAGCACTGCGCACTCTGCGGGATCGAGCCGATGTGGCTCGGGGAACCACTGCCGCTTGAGGTGGACCACATCGACGGCAACTGGCGGAACAACCAGATCGAGAACCTTCGCATCCTCTGCCCCAACTGCCACTCAACAACCGACAGTTACCGAGGCCGAAGCAAGAGGCGGGCCTCATGACCGCCGGCCCGCGCTACACCCGCGAGCAACTGGCCGAAGCGGCCGCCAGGTGTTCCAACATCGACGAGGTCATCGCCTTCTTCGGCACCCAGCCCTACAGCAATCTCCGTCGGTACTTGTACAAGCGCTTCGAACACTTCGGCATCGACATCTCACACTTCCCTCGCCGACGACGGGGTCCGATTTCTTCTCTGAGACCAACCACTGACGAGCTGCGGAGCGCAGTCGCGGAAACCATTTCCATCGCAGGCGCCCTGGATGCCTTGGGCAGATCCAACAACGGTCGACTACGTGCGCTGTTTCGTCAGTGGGTGGCAGAGGACGGCATCGATACGTCCCACTTCCTCGGGCAGGCGCACCAGCGCGGCAGAACAAGCTCGACAATCAAGCGCGCCAAGGACATTTTGATTCTGCGCGACGGCACGCGCCGAACAAAGACCACTCTGCTACGCCGCGCGCTTCGCGATGTCGGCGTCCCCCAGGAGTGCGCCAGGTGCGGAGTCGCACCAGAGTGGCTCGGCAAGCCCATGACGTTGGAGGTTGATCATATCAGCGGAAACTGGAGTGACGATCGGCGCGAGAATCTGCGGTTGCTCTGTCCGAACTGTCATGCGATCACGGCTACGTGGTGCAGAGGAGGCCGACGAGCCCGGCGCAACGCCCAGTAGAGTAAGCACCGCTGCGGGCCCGTACCCCAGCTGGCCAAGAGGGCGCCGGTTTAGGTCCGGTGTGTCGTGGGTTCGAGTCCCACCGGGCCCACAGGGAAAAGAGGCTCGGTTCCTTCATATGAAGGAACCGAGCCTCTTCCGTACACTCAGCCCAACAGCTCCCGCACCGCTGGTACCAGTGCCCGGAACGCCTTGCCTCGGTGGCTGATCGCGTTCTTCTCGGACGGGGACAGTTCCGCGCAGGTGCGGGTTTCGCCCTCCGGCTGGAGGATCGGGTCGTAGCCGAAGCCGTTCGTGCCGGCGGGGGTGTGGCGGAGGATGCCCATCAGGCGGCCCTCGACCACTCGCTCCGTGCCGTCCGGCAACGCCAGGGCCGCCGCGCAGGTGAAGAAGGCGCCCCGATGTTCGTCGGAGATGTCCGAGAGCTGGGCGAGGAGCAGGTCCAGGTTGGCCTTGTCGTCGCCGTGGGTGCCGGACCAGCGGGCGGAGAAGATGCCGGGGGCGCCGCCCAGGACGTCGACGCAGAGGCCGGAGTCGTCGGCGACGGCGGGGAGGCCGGTGGCCCGGGCGAGGGCGTGGGCCTTGAGGAGGGCGTTCTCGGCGAAGGTGACGCCGGTTTCCTTGACGTCGGGGACGTCGGGGTAGGCGTCGGCGCCGACGAGGTCGTGGGGCAGGCCCGCTTCGGTGAGGATCGACCGGAGTTCGGTGATCTTTCCGGTGTTGCGGGTGGCGAGGACGATGCGGGTCATGGGCCCAGTATCCCCGGGCCCATGCGCGGGTTCTTACGGGGTGCAGACCTTGGTGAGTTCGCCGGCGGCGTCGGTGACGGGGCTGATGTCGGGGGTCTCGTCGCCGTTCTCGATGGAGGTGCGGACGTTCTGCACGGCTTTTTCGAGGTCGTCGACGGCCTTGCTGACGTCGGCGTTGTCGGTCTTGTCGCCGATTTCGCCGAGGTTCTTGTCTATGGATTCGAGGGATTCCTCGAGTTGGGTGACGTCGTTGCCGGCGTTCTCGACGGCCTGTTGCATGTCGGTGACGCTGTCGGCGATGGCGTCGGCGGTCTGGACGCAGTCCAGTGCCTTGTCGACGGCGGCGCAGCCGGTGGTGAGTCCGGCGGTCAGCGCGACGGCCGCCAGGGTGGCGGCGACGGCTGCGGTGCGGCGTCGGCGGCTCGCGGCCATGGAACGGTCCCTCCCCTTGTCGGGCCGGTGTGCGGCCCTGGTCGTTGGCCGGGCGCTCGGGGTGAGCCGTGCGCCCGTACCTGTTCAGACGCGGTGGTGGCCGGCGCGGTTGCCCGCGTCGGCCGGTTGTCTTGGTGTGTCCTTTACCTTTCGAGGGTGGTGTCGAGTGCGGCGCGCTGGGCGGCGGCGAGTTCGGTGCAGCCGGTGACGGCGAGGTCGAGGAGGGCGTTGAGTTCGTCGCGGGCGAAGGGTTCGGCTTCGGCGGTGCCCTGGACCTCGACGAAGCGGCCGTCGCCGGTGCAGACGACGTTCATGTCGGTGTCGGCTTTGACGTCTTCCTCGTAGCGGAGGTCGAGGAGGGGGACGCCGTCGACGATGCCGACGGATACGGCGCTGACGGTGCCGGTGAGGGGTTGGCGGTTCGCCTTGATGAGTTTCTTGCTCTGGGCCCAGGCGACGGCGTCGGCGAGGGCGACGTAGGAGCCGGTGATGGCGGCGGTGCGGGTGCCGCCGTCGGCCTGGAGGACGTCGCAGTCGAGGACGATGGTGTTCTCGCCGAGGGCTTTGTAGTCGATGACGGCGCGCAGGGAGCGGCCGATGAGGCGGCTGATCTCGTGGGTGCGGCCGCCGATGCGGCCGCGGACGGATTCGCGGTCGCCGCGGGTGTTGGTGGCGCGGGGGAGCATGGCGTATTCGGCGGTGACCCAGCCCTCGCCGCTGCCTTTGCGCCAGCGGGGGACGCCTTCGGTGACGGAGGCGGTGCAGAGGACTTTGGTGTCGCCGAAGGAGACGAGGACGGAGCCTTCGGCGTGCTTGCTCCAGCCGCGTTCGATGGTGACCGGGCGGAGTTGTTCGGGGGTGCGGCCGTCGATTCGAGACATGGCGTCGAGCCTAGTCGTACAAGGGACGGGGCCCCTTCCACACCTGTGGAAGGGGCCCCGAAGGTGTGGCCGTGGGTCACATCATGTCTTCGATTTCCGCGGCGATGGGGTCGGCGTCGGTGCCGATGACGACCTGGATGGCGCTGCCCATCTTGACGACGCCGTGGGCGCCGGCGGCCTTGAGGGCGGCTTCGTCGACCTTGGCGGGGTCCACGACTTCGGTGCGGAGGCGGGTGATGCAGCCTTCGACTTCTTCGATGTTGTCGATGCCGCCGAGCCCGGCAACGATCTTCTCAGCCTTGGTGGCCATGTTCGTTCTCCCTGATCCGAACCGCTTTGTCGCAGTAACCCACAGTTGGCCCATCTTTGCGAGCGGTCCTGTCGTGGGGGCCGGATGATGGCGTCACGACTGCGGAACCGTCCCTCGGACTGGTCTACACCACCGGGTGGACTGCCGCCAAACCCGTCGTCACCGCTTTCGTCGAGGGGGACCGGATGAGTGCCGAGAGTGCGGCCGGTGCCGGGGGTGCGGTCTCTCCCGTGCGGGAGCGCTGGAACCGGTTGTTCCAGGGTTTGCAGAAGATGGGGCGGAGTCTGCAGTTGCCGATCGCGGTGTTGCCGGCGGCGGGCATCCTGAACCGGTTGGGGCAGCCGGATGTGTTCGGGGACGAGGGTCTGGGGTGGACGGACGTCTCGAAGGTGATGGTGGGTGCGGGGGGTGCGCTGCTGGACGGTTCGCTGGGGTTGCCGCTGTTGTTCTGTGTGGGTGTGGCCATCGGGATGGCGAAGAAGGCGGACGGGTCGACGGCGCTGGCGGCGGTGGCGGGGTTCCTCGTCTATTACAACGTGTTGCGGCAGTTCCCGGAGGACTGTCCGGAGGGGTCGGAGGCGGTGGCGGCGGTGGGCTGCCGGGTGGCCGACGGGTCGGTGACGGCGTTCACGTACCAGAATCCGGGGGTGTTCGGTGGGATCGTCATCGGGTTGTTGGCGGCGTTTTTCTGGCAGCGGTTCCACCGGACGAGGCTGGTGGACTGGCTGGGGTTCTTCAACGGGCGGCGTCTGGTGCCGATCGTCATGGCGTTCGTGGCGATCGTGTTCGCGGCGTCGTGTCTATGGGTGTGGCCGCCGATCGGTGGTGCGCTGGAGGGTTTCAGTGACTGGCTGAACGGTCTGGGGGCGTGGGGCGCGGGTGTGTTCGGTGTGGCCAACCGGGCGTTGCTGGTGATCGGGCTGCATCAGTTCCTGAACGTGCCGATGTGGTTCCAGTTCGGCAGTTACACCAGGCCGGACGGGACGGTGGTGCACGGTGACATCAACATGTTCCTGGCGGGCGATCCGACGGCGGGCCAGTTCACCACGGGTTTCTTCCCGATCATGATGTTCGCCCTGCCTGCCGCCGCGTTGGCGATCACGCACTGTGCGAGGCCGCGTCGGCGCAAGGAGGTGGGTGGTCTGATGCTGTCGGTGGGGCTGACGTCGTTCGTGACCGGTATCACCGAGCCGTTGGAGTACTCCTTCTTGTTCATCGCGCCGTTGTTGTACGCGTTCCACGCGGTGTTGACGGGTGTGTCGATGGCGGTGACGTGGGGGTTGGGGGTGAAGGACGGGTTCAGTTTCTCGGCGGGGTTGATCGACTACGTCATCAACTGGAATCTGGCGACGCGGCCGTGGCTGATCGTTCCGATCGGGTTGTGCTTCGCGGTGGTGTACTACGTGGTCTTCCGGTTCGCGATCACGCGGTTCGATCTGAGGACTCCGGGGCGGGAGCCGGAGGAGGAGGTGGAGGACGTGGCGAAGGCGTGATCTCGTAGGGTGGTGGCGGCTGTTCGAGCCCTCGGACCATGGGGTCCGGGGGCTTTTCGGTGTGCCGTGCGGGGGTTCCGTGCGGTGGCCTTGAGAGGGCACGGTGGGTAGTGCGGCGGTAGCAGGAATCGTGGGTTCCTTATGTGACCTTCATCGTGCTACAACAGGTCTACACCAGTAGTGGTGTAGACCACCACCGATGGAGGAAGTATGAGCACCGCCACCGCCTCGGCGGCCCCCGCGAAGAAGCGGGGATCCGGCCTGTTCCAGGGCCTGCAGAAGGTCGGCCGCAGCCTTCAGCTCCCGATCGCCGTGCTGCCGGCGGCGGGTCTCATGGTTCGGCTCGGACAGCCGGACGTCTTCGGGGCCGACGGCCTCGGCTGGGACAAGGTCGCAGCCGTCTTCGCGAACGCGGGCGGCGCCATCACCGGCAACCTGCCGATGCTCTTCTGCATCGGCGTCGCCATCGGCTTCGCCAAGAAGGCGGACGGTTCCACGGCGCTCGCCGCGCTCGTGGGCTTCCTGGTCTACAGCAAGGTCCTCGAGGCCTTCCCGGTCACCGAGGCCAAGATCCAGGACGGCGCGGACATAGCCGCGACCTACAACAACCCCGGTGTCCTCGGCGGCATCATCATGGGTCTGCTGTCGGCGGTCCTCTGGCAGCGGTACCACCGCAAGAAGCTGGTGGACTGGCTCGGCTTCTTCAACGGCCGCCGCCTCGTGCCGATCATCATGGCCTTCGTCGGTGTCTTCGTCGGTGTCTTCTTCGGTCTGGTGTGGGAGCCGATCGGTGAGGGCATCAGCTCCTTCGGTGAGTGGATGACCAGCCTCGGTGCGCTCGGTGCCGGGCTCTTCGGCGCCATCAACCGCGCGCTCATCCCGATCGGCATGCACCAGTTCGTGAACACCGTGGCGTGGTTCCAGCTCGGTGACTTCACCAACGCCGCCGGTGAGGTCGTCCACGGCGACTACGGCCGCTTCCTGGCCGGTGACCCGTCCGCCGGTATGTTCATGTCCGGCTTCTTCCCGATCATGATGTTCGGTCTGCCCGCCGCCGCGCTCGCCATGGCGCACACCGCTCGCCCCGAGCGCCGCAAGGCCGTGCTGGGCATGATGACGTCGCTGGCCCTGACCTCCTTCGTCACCGGTGTGACCGAGCCGATCGAGTTCTCGTTCATGTTCATCGCGCCGCTCCTGTACGTGATCCACGCGGTGCTCACCGCGGTGTCCCTCGCGGTGACGTGGGCTCTGGGCGTACATGCGGGCTTCAACTTCTCCGCCGGTCTGATCGACTACGCGCTCTACTGGAAGCTGGACACCAAGCCCTGGCTGATCATCCCGATCGGCCTGGTCTTCGCGGCGATCTACTACGTGGTCTTCCGCTTCGCCATCGTCAAGTTCAACCTGACCACCCCGGGCCGTGAGCCCGAGGAGGAGGTCGAGGACCTCACCAAGGCGTGAGCGGTCCCCGTACGAGGGGGAGGGCCCCGGAACCGAGTCGGTTCCGGGGCCCTCCCCTTTGCCCCGGGCGTGCTCAGATCTCGTACGTCGCCCCGGGCGCCGCCAGCCCCACCGGGCCGTCGTACACCGCGCGGGCGTCGGTGAGGTTGATCTGCGGGTCGGTCCACGGGGGGATGTGGGTGAGGATCAGGCGGCGGGCGCCCGCGCGGGCCGCCGTCTCACCCGCCTCGCGGCCGTTGAGGTGCAGGTCGGGGATGTCCTCCTTGCCGTGCGTGAAGGCGGCCTCGCACAGGAAGAGGTCGGTGTCGCGGGCGAGGTCGTCGAGCGCGGGGCTCACGCCCGTGTCACCGGAGTAGGTCAGGGCGCGCCCGCCGTGCTCGATGCGGATGCCGTACGCCTCGACCGGGTGCGCGACGCGCTCGGTGTGGACGAGGAACGGGCCGATCTCGAAGGTGGACGGCTTGACGGTGTGGAAGTCGAAGACCTCGCTCATGGAGGAGGCCGAGGGGGTGTCGGCGTAGGCGGTGGTGAGCCGGTGCTCGGTGCCCTCGGGGCCGTAGACCGGGAGGGGGGCGCAGCGGCCGCCGTCGTGCCGGTAGTAGCGCGCGACGAAGTAGCCGCACATGTCGATGCAGTGGTCGGCGTGCAGGTGGCTGAGGAAGATCGC
Source organism: Streptomyces sp. NPDC018964 (assembly GCF_044390325.1). NCBI lineage: Bacteria > Bacillati > Actinomycetota > Actinomycetes > Kitasatosporales > Streptomycetaceae > Streptomyces > Streptomyces sp. NPDC018964. The sequence continues at coordinate 132,920 of NZ_JBIRYZ010000002.1, read as the reverse complement.
GTCGAGGTCGTAGAGACCGCAGTGGCGCTGCAACTCGCCCAGGGCGCCGTTGCCCAGGTCGAGGAGCAGCCGGAAGCCGTCGGCCTCGACGAGGTAGCTCGAGCAGGCCGATTCCGCGGACGGGAACGACCCCGAGCAGCCGACGACGGTGAGCTTCATGAAGCAGAAACCTCCGCTGGCGGGTGTGGAGAGACGGGGGTCGTGCGGTTTGTCGAGCGTAAGGCGCAAAACCTGTGGTCGCTCCTCCGCCAGGGGCCGTTGTGGGCGAACTCACCTGTGGTGTCACCGGTTCGGCTGGAAGCAGTGCGTACCGGGGCTGGAGGGGGCGCCCGGTGGTGGTGGGCGCCGGTACGGTCGGGGCATGGACACGGCTTGGTGGCTCGCGTTCGCCGCGGTGGTGCTGCTCGCGCTCGTCACCGCGCTCGTCGACGGGTGGGGGCGGGGGCACCGGTCCCGGAGAGGGCGGGGTCGTGGGCGGGGTGGTTCCGGGGACGCGTGAGGGGCCGGAGACGCTGGTCTCCGGCCCCTCGGGTGCGGGTGGTGCGGTGTGTCACGCCCAGAGCTGGCCCTGGAGGGTGGCGATGGCCTCTTCGGTGGTGGCGGCGGTGTAGACGCCGGTGGAGAGGTACTTCCAGCCGCCGTCGGCGACGACGAAGACGACGTCGGCGCTCTCGCCGGCCTTGAGGGCCTTGTGGGCGACGCCGATCGCCGCGTGCAGGGCGGCGCCGGTGGAGACGCCGGCGAAGATGCCCTCCTGCTGGAGGAGTTCGCGGGTGCGGGTGACGGCGTCGGCGGATCCGACGGAGAAGCGGGTGGTGAGGACGGAGGCGTCGTACAGCTCGGGGACGAAGCCCTCGTCGAGGTTGCGCAGGCCGTAGACGAGGTCGTCGTAGCGCGGTTCGGCGGCGACGATCTTGACGTCGGGCTTGTTCTCGCGCAGGTAGCGGCCGACGCCCATGAGGGTGCCGGTGGTGCCGAGGCCGGCCACGAAGTGGGTGATGGAGGGGAGGTCGGCGAGGATCTCGGGGCCGGTGGTCGCGTAGTGGGCGCCGGCGTTGTCCGGGTTGCCGTACTGGTAGAGCATCACCCAGTCCGGGTGCTCGGCGGAGAGTTCCTTGGCGACGCGTACGGCGGTGTTGGAGCCGCCGGCGGCCGGGGAGGAGATGATCTCGGCGCCCCACATGCCGAGCAGGTCGCGGCGTTCCTGCGAGGTGTTCTCGGGCATCACGCAGACCATGCGGTAGCCCTTGAGCTTGGCGGCCATGGCGAGGGAGATGCCGGTGTTGCCGCTGGTGGGCTCGAGGATGGTGCAGCCGGGGGTGAGGCGGCCGTCCTTCTCGGCCTGTTCGATCATGAACAGGGCGGGGCGGTCCTTGATGGAGCCGGTGGGGTTGCGGTCCTCCAGCTTGGCCCAGATCCGGACGTCGGCGGAGGGCGAGAGCCGCGGCAGGCGCACCAGGGGGGTGTTGCCCACCGCGGCCAGCGGGGAGTCGTAACGCATCGCCGGTCAGGCCGTTCCCGCCCGTCGCCCGGCCGCCACCCCGGCCGGACGCGGCTTCGCCGCGGCAGATCCTCCGGCGACGGCCGGCAGGATCGTGACGTTGTCGCCGTCGGACAGCTTGGTGTTGATGCCGTCGAGGAAGCGGACGTCCTCGTCGTTGAGGTAGACGTTGACGAAGCGGCGCAGCTGCTCGCCGTCCACGATGCGGGCGTGGATGCCCGTGTGCCGGGTCTCGAGGTCGTTGAAGAGCTCGGCGAGGGTGTCCCCGGTGCCCTCCACCGCCTTCTGACCGTCGGTGTACTGGCGGAGGATGGTGGGGATGCGGACCTCGATGGCCATGGCTGAGGGCTCCTGTCGGAAGTGTCTGTCGTGGGTTCGTCGGGGCGCGTGGTGGCGCGCGGCAGCTCGCCGCGGCTCACGGGCCCACGGCGTCAGCGGAAGATCAACAGATGGCGCTGTTCAGCCTGCACAAGTCGACGTGCAGCCGCGCCACGAGCAGTGTGCCCGGCGCTTTTTCGCTCACGTCGTGGAGAACCATGGGGTCATCGTATCGATTCCCGGACCGGTCTCCCGAGTGTGATCTCACGCTTCGGACACCTTTCTTCCGGGATGTGGGATCGAGGCTGTGTTTACCGGTTCGTCGGGGCTGGTTCAGTAGGCGTCCACGACCTTGACCTCCTCCTCCGTGACCTCGCCTTCCAGGATGCGGAAGGAGCGGAACTGGAACTCGCCGGCGCCGTCGGTGTCGGCGGTGGAGACCAGGACGTAGTGGGCGCCGGGTTCGTTGGCGTAGGAGATGTCGGTGCGGGAGGGGTAGGCCTCGGTGGCGGTGTGGGAGTGGTAGATGACCACCGGTTCCTCGTCCCGGTCGTCCATCTCGCGGTACAGCTTCAGCAGGTCCTGGGAGTCGAACTCGTAGAAGGTGGGTGAGCGGGCCGCGTTCAGCATGGGGACGAAGCGTTCGGGGCGGCCGGTGCCCACCGGGCCCGCCACCACGCCGCACGCCTCGTCGGGGTGGTCCTCGCGGGCGTGGGCGACGATCCGGTCGTACAGGGCCTGGGTGATGGTCAGCATGGGGCTCAGGATAAGCAGACGGGCCGTTCCGTACCGAGGGGTGGTACGGAACGGCCCGCATGCCGGACGCCTTGAGCGGAGGGGGCAGGGGGTGCCACGAGTACTCCCTGCCCCCGGCGTCCTGGGGGGGAGGTCAGCCCACCTTCGCGAGGTGGCCTTCGTCGCGCCGGGTGATCCGCCGGTTGCGGCGCCTGAGGAAGAACCAGCCGATCCCCAGGGCGAGGGCCCAGCCGGCCATCACGTACAGGCAGATCCTGGAGTCCGCGTCCATCGCGATCAGGGCGGTGACGAAGAGCAGGAACGCGATGGCGATGTAGGAGCAGACGGAGCCGCCGGGTGCCGGGAAGGCGGAGGCGGGCAGGCGGCCCGCGACGGCCTTGCGGCGGTAGAGGACGTGGCTGATCAGGATCATCAGCCAGGTCCAGATGCCGGCGGCGGTGGCGACGGAGGTGACGTAGCCGAAGGCCTTCTCCGGGACGGTGTAGTTCAGGACGACGCCGATGCCCATGAAAACCACGGAGGTGGCGATGCCGAGCGCCGGGGTCTTGGTGGAGGACAGCCGCTGGAAGACCTTCGGGGCCTCGCCGTTGTCGGCGAGGTTGCGCAGCATGCGGCCGGTGGAGTACATGCCGGAGTTGCAGGAGGACAGGGCGGCGGTGAGGACGACGAAGTTGACGATGCCGGCGCCGGCCGGGATGCCGATGACCGCGAACGCCTTCACGAAGGGGCTGACGCCCTCGGAGAACTCGGTCCACTTGACCACGCACAGGATGACGGTGAGGGCGCCGACGTAGAAGAGGGCGATGCGCCAGGGCAGGGTGTTGATGGCCTTGGGCAGGGTCTTCTCGGGGTTCTCGGACTCGCCGGCGGTGACGCCGACGAGTTCGACGGCGAGGTAGGCGAACATGACGCCCTGGAGGGTCATCAGGGAGGAGCCGATGCCCTTGGGGAAGAAGCCGTCGAAGGCCCAGAGGTTGGAGACGGCGGCGGTGTCGCCGGCCTGGCTGAAGCCGAGGGTGAGCACGCCGAGGCCGATCACGATCATGCCGATGATGGCGGTGACCTTGACCATGGAGAACCAGAACTCGATCTCGCCGAAGAGCTTCACCGAGATCAGGTTGGCGCCGAACAGGATGATCAGGAAGACCAGGGCCGACGTCCACTGCGGGATGGCCGGGAACCAGAAGTTGATGTAGATGGCGGCGGCGGTCAGCTCGGCCATGCCGGTGACCACCCACATCAGCCAGTACGTCCAGCCGGTGAAGTAGCCGAAGAACGGGCCGAGGAACTCGCGCGAGTACTCGGCGAACGAGCCCGAGACGGGGCGGTAGAGCAGGAGCTCGCCGAGGGCCCGCATGATGAAGAAGATGATGACGCCGGCGAGGGCGTACATGACGATCAGGCTGGGTCCGGCCTTGGCGATGTTCGCGCCGGCTCCCAGGAAGAGCCCGACGCCGATGGCGCCGCCGATCGCGATCATCTGGACCTGGCGGCTGTTGAGGCCGCGCTCGTACCCCTCCTCGGGTACGGACTCCGTGTCGACCTGCGGTGAGGCCATGTGTGGTGCGCCTTTCTCCATGCCGACCCGGGCCGCTGTCGGCCCCGGATCGGGTCTCGATCCCCCCGGACTGATGGAGCTGGGCGGGCTCTGGGAGTCCGCCCGTGCCTGGCCGACGGTCGCCGGCTCGGTGGCGCACCCGGCGGAACATACGGGTGGTGTTCGCCGGGCGGTCGTGAAGATTTATCACGGCCGCCATACTGATGAAACGGATGGTTTGTGGCGCACTTCACAGAGAGAAGCGGACAAAAGGCACCTGAAGGGCCCATAGATGACGGGCTCTTTGACGCGATCGTTATCCGGATTTGAGTGTCCTCTGAGCGAACGCGTCAGCGAACTTTTCCGGACATTCAGCGCCGACTCACGGCATGGGGGTCATGGCACGGGGGTCGTGGTGCACGGGTCGCGGCGCGGGGATCGCGGTGTACGGGTCACGGCATGAGCGTCGAGACGAGGGTCTCCTGGAGTCCGCCGAGCCACAGGTACGCCATCACCATCGGCTTGCGCGGGTCCTCGGCGGGGAGGTGGAAGAGGAGGTCGCTGTCGTCCTCGTCGCTGATCTCCAGGCGGGAGCCGATCGCCAGGCGCAGGTCGTTGAGGGTGCCGAGCCACCGGCGGGACTCGTCCGGCGACAGTTCCAGCACCGCGCCGCCCTCGCCGGCCGGGGTGAGTGCGTCCAGGGAGCGGATCACCGCGAGGGCGTTGTCGCGCTTGCCGGCCCGCAGGTCGTTCTCGGTGTAACGGCGGAATTCGGCGGAGCGGGCCCGCTGCTCCTCGGCCTCCTCGGCGCGCGGGGTGGCCTCGGGGTCGCCGTAGGCGTCCGGGAAGAGGCGGCGCAGCACGGGGTCGGAGGGGGGCTCGCTCGGCCCCTCGCTGAAGAGGCCGGCGAACGGGTCGTCGGAGGCGTCCTCGGCGGGTCCGGGGCCGATGAGCTCCGTCAGCTGTACGGCGAGGGACCGGATGATGGAGATCTCGACCTCGTCGAGGGCGACGGCCGCGCCGCCGCCGGGGAGCGGTTCGAAGGTTCCTGGCATGGCGGCGATGGGCTGCTTCCGGTCCTGCGGGCGGGGGCGGGGGCGGGTCACGTCCGGTTCGGTCATGTCCGGGTCGGTCACTTCCGGTCGTGCTGGAGGGTGGCCCACAGTCCGTAGCCGTGCATGGCCTGGACGTCGCGTTCCATCTCCTCGCGGGTGCCACTGGAGACGACCGCCCGGCCCTTGTGGTGGACGTCGAGCATGAGCTTGGTGGCCTTGTCCTTGCTGTAGCCGAAGTACGACTGGAAGACGTACGTCACGTAGCTCATGAGGTTGACCGGGTCGTTGTGGACGATGGTCACCCACGGGACGTCGGGCTCGGGCACGGCGAAGGGCTCCTCCGCCGATTCGGTGCGTTCGATCTCCAGGGGCGCGGGTGACGTCACACAGCCCATGCTGCCACCGCAGGGGGGTGGTCGCACAAACCGGCCCGCTGTTCCGGTCACCGGACCCGAAATCGTCAAAGTGACGAAATGGGGGTAGCATCCCTGCCATGAACACAGCGGACCTTGGGCTGCCGGTGGATGTCCCCTCGACGGCGCTCTTCACTGACCAGTACGAGCTGACGATGCTGCGGGCCGCGCTGAAGGCCGGTACGGCCGGGCGGCGCAGCGTGTTCGAGGTCTTCACCCGGCGTCTTCCCGACGGCCGCCGATACGGCGTGGTGGCCGGCACCGGGCGGGTGCTGGACGCGGTGGAGAACTTCCGCTTCGACCCGGGCGTGATCGGGTTCCTGCGGGAGAAGGGCATCGTCGACGAGGAGACCCTGGACTGGCTGGCCGGCTACCGCTTCTCCGGTGACATCTGGGGCTACCCCGAGGGAGAGGTGTACTTCCCGGGCTCGCCGATCATGCGGGTCGAGGGCAGCTTCGCGGAGTGCGTGCTGCTGGAGACGGTGATCCTGTCGATCCTCAACCACGACTCGGCGATCGCCGCCGCGGCCTCCCGGATGTCGTCCGCCGCCGGGGACCGGCCGCTGATCGAGATGGGCGCCCGGCGCACCCACGAGCTGGCCGCGGTGGCCGCCTCCCGGGCCGCGTACGTCGGCGGTTTCGCCTCCACCTCCGACCTGGCGGCCGGCTTCCGCTACAACATCCCCACCGTGGGCACCTCCGCCCACGCCTTCACCCTGCTCCACGACAGCGAGCGGGACGCCTTCCGGGCTCAGGTGGACTCCCTCGGCAGCGGTACGACGCTGCTGGTGGACACCTACGACGTGGCCGAGGCGGTCCGTACGGCCGTGGAGATCGCCGGTCCGGAGCTGGGTGCCGTACGGATCGACTCCGGGGACCTGCTGCTGGTGGCGCACCGGGTGCGGCAGCAGCTGGACGAGCTGGGCGCCACCGGCACGAGGATCATCGTGACCTCGGACCTGGACGAGTACGCCATCGCCTCGCTGGCGGCGGCGCCCGTGGACGCGTACGGGGTGGGCACCCAGCTGGTGACCGGCTCGGGGCACCCGACGGCCTCCATGGTGTACAAGCTGGTCGCGCGGGCGCAGTCCGCCGACCCGAAGGCGCCGCTGGTGCCGGTGGCGAAGAAGTCCACCGGCGGGAAGACCTCCGTCGGCGGCCGCAAGTGGGCCGCGCGGCGGCTGGACGAGCACGGGGTCGCCGAGGCCGAGGTGGTCGGCACCGGTGCGGTGCCGGGCGACCTGGCCGACCGGCAGCTCCTGGTGAAGCTGGTCGAGGGCGGCGAGGTGATCGCCCGGGAGCCGCTGGACGTGGTCCGTGACCGGCACGCGGCGGCCCTCGCTCGTCTGCCGCTGTCCGCTACACAGCTCTCCCGCGGGGAACCCGTCATTCCGACGGAGTACGCGCACGGGGCGTCGGGTAGCTGAAAGCGTGCCCCCCGTGCGCGGGGCGGGGCTTCCGGTACGCGGGGGGAGGACTCCCACCCGCCCCGCCGTGCCCCTGTCCGCGTCGTCCGTCATTCCATAGGCTCGGAGGTTCACCCGGCCGGGCCCACCCCCACCCGACCCCATAGTCGAAGGACACCGACCATGCGCCGCGCACTGATCGTCGTCGACGTGCAGAACGACTTCTGTGAGGGGGGCAGCCTCGCCGTGGCCGGCGGCGCGGACGTGGCTGCCGCCATCACCGAGCTGATCGGCCAGGCCGCCCCGGCCGGCGGCTACCGGCACGTGGTGGCCACCCGGGACCACCACATCGCGCCCGGCGGACACTTCGCCGACGACCCCGACTACGTCCACTCCTGGCCCGCGCACTGCGTCGCCGGGACGGAAGGGGTCGGGTTCCATCCGAACTTCGCCCCCGCGGTGACGTCGGGCGCCATCGACGCCGTGTTCGACAAGGGGGCGTACTCGGCCGCTTACAGCGGGTTCGAGGGGGCCGACGAGAACGGGACGCCGCTGGCGGAGTGGCTGCGGGAGCGGGAGGTCGAGGAGGTGGACGTGGTGGGGATCGCCACGGATCACTGTGTGCGGGCGACCGCGCTCGATGCGGTGCGGGAGGGTTTTCGCACCCAGGTGCTGCTCGATCTCACGGCGGGGGTGGCTGCGGAGACCACCGAGCGGGCGCTGGAGGAGCTGCGCTCGGCGGGGGTGGAGTTGTCGGGGAAGCCCGTCGTGCAGTGAGGGTCTGTGGGGGTGGGCCGGGGGTGTTCAGCTCGCGGCGCTGAGCCGGTGCCGCTGCGCCCACCCGTGCCGCCCTGGGGGCACCTCCCAGGCCCTTGAGGCACTGGGGGAGACACGATTGCCCGCAGCTACGCGGTACGGCTGCCCGCAGCTACGCGGTACCTATGCGGGGGTTGCTGGGCGTCTGAGCAGGGCTCTTATGGGGTGCCAGAGTTCTACCGTCAAGGTGGCGTCGGGGGTGGTGCGCCATATGAGGCCGTCGGGGTGGTGGAGGACCGCCGTGATCTCGTCGGGGGTGGGCGGGGCGGCGTTGCCCCGCAGGTAGATGGAGCGCAGGCCCAGGTTGCGGAGCCTGGTCAGGGCTCGGGCGCGGTTCTGGGCGTGGACGAGGACGCGGACCCCGGCCGGGGCGTCGGCGGCGGGGCTGGGCAGGTTCAGTGCCACCACCACCGTGCCGTTCGGCAGCTTGCAGAAGCCTCCTGCGGCCATGTGGTCATACCCCCGTGTCAGCCGGTGTCAATAAGCGGGTCACAGGAGGCACCTAAACACGGATCGGCGGTGACCCGCCAGGGGGTCACCGCCGATCATGCTCTGACCTGCAAAGATGCTATTTACCTGCCTGCGGGGCCGACCTCGAGCTCGATCGTCGAGCCGTCCTTGGCCTCCTTGAGGATCTTGATCTTCGTGTTGGTGTCAGTGACCTTGACGCCGCCGGTCGGGTTCGACTCGTCGTAGTAGGTGCTGGTGCGGTCGTTGAAGACCGACACGCCCTTCGACGAGGGGATCCAGGTCGCCACGTCCGCCTTGTGCAGCGTCATGCCGTCGGTGCGGTACTTGCTGAACGGCGCGTCGTAGGTCTGGACGCGGTTGCGCATCAGCGTGCCGTCGGACCACTTCAGCGCGGTCGGGTGGGAGTCGATCGGGAGGACCAGACCGGTGCCCGGGTGCTGGCTGGTGTTGTTGTCCGCCTGGGAGGTGTCCCACTTCCAGATCAGCAGGCCGTTCTGGTACGCGTAGTGCTCGACCCAGTCCGGGCGGGACGTGAAGCCGAAGTTGTACGGGCCGACCTCGAGGGTCTCGTCGTACGACACGTACTGGCGGTTCTCGGCGATGTAGTACTGCGCGTAGTCCTCGGTGAAGGACGCGCCCTGGCGGGTGAAGCCGTTCGCCGTCCAGGCGGCGTCCGCGCTCTCGGCGTTGTCGGAGAAGACCTGCGTGCCGTCCGCGGTCACCGTGATCCGGTCGGCCGTGAAGCCCTTGAGGGCCACGCCGCCGTCGCTCTGGTAGCGGAAGCGCAGGTCGATCTTCTGGCCGGCGTAGGCGTCGAGGGAGTACGCGAACTTCTCGTAGCCCTCGAGCGTGCCGTGCAGGGCGGGCTTGTCGCTGCCGTCGCGCGGGATGGGCTGACCGTCGACCGTGCCGTCGATGGCGGTCCAGTTGGCGCCGCCGTCGGTGGACACCTCGGTGTAGAGGTAGTCGTAGTTGGCCTCGATGTCGTACCAGCCGTCGAAGGTGAGGGCGGCGGACGTCTTGCCGGTCAGGTCGACCGAACGGCTCAGGGTGTTCTTGAGGTTGTCGCCGCTGCCGCTCCACCACTGGGTGCTGCCCTCGGCCGGCGGGACGATCTCGGTGGTCACGGCCTTCTTCGGCAGCGTGACGACCAGCGCCTGCTTGTGCTTGGTGTTGTACTCGGCGACGCCCAGCTTGTGCCAGGAGTTGACGCCGGCCTTGGCGGTGTCGTAGTTCAGCCAGCCGAGCTGGAGCTTGTCCCAGGCGGTCATGTCGCCGGGCAGGTCGCCGATCTCCTTCTTCCCGGTGCCGAGCCAGGAACCGGAGGACATCAGCGTCCAGAAGCCGGTGGAGTTCTCGCCGCCGGCGGTGTCGTAGTGGTCCGGCAGACCGAGGTCGTGGCCGTACTCGTGGGCGAAGACGCCGAGTCCGCCGTTCTCCGGCTGGACGGTGTAGTCGCCGACCCAGATGCCGGTGGAGCCGATCTGGGTGCCGCCGAGCTTGTTCTGCTCGGGGCCGGTGGCGCCGGCGTCGGTGCCGAAGGCGTACCAGCGGTGGGCCCAGATCGCGTCCTCGCCCTGGGCGCCGCCGCCGGCGGACTCGTCCTCACCGGCGTGCACGATCTGGAAGTGGTCGATGTAGCCGTCGGGCTCGTTGAAGTCGCCGTCGCCGTCGAAGTCGTAGCGGTCCCACTCGTCGAACCGGGCCGCGTCCGCCTTGATCTGGGCGTCGGTGCGGCCGGCCGCCTTCTGCTGGGCGACCCAGGCGTCCAGGCCGTCGCTGACGACGTTCCACACGCTGGGGCAGTTGGTGTCGCCGCAGGCGTTGTTGCCGTAACGGGCCTCGTTGTAGGGGACCTTGACCCAGTCGGAGACCTCGCCGTCGACCGAGTAACGGCCGGAGGACTGCTTCTCGTAGTAGGTCTTGACCGAGTCGACGCCCTTGCCGGACCCGAAGTACAGGTCCTCGAAGTGCTGCTGGTCGTAGTCCTCCTGCCAGGCGGTGGAGTTGTCCACCTTGCGGTCCGGCTTGGCTATCTGGTTGTGCAGCGGGCCGGCCTCGCCGCCGTAGCGGCTGTCGACCTTGTCGCCGAACTCGACCAGGATCGTGAAGATCTTGTCGGTCTTCTCGCGGCCGAGTTCTACGTACTTGCTGTCGCCCTTCTTGCTCTTCAGCTGGACGACCTTCGAACCCTCACGGTTCTTGACCGATGCCTTACCGGATATGACCTGGTTGAGGGCTTCCTCGCGCTGGGCCTCCTGCGTCTTGGTGAGCGGGCCCGCGAGGTCGTGCTCGACGTGGTCGTGCTCGGCCGGGTCGTGCCGGTCCACGGCGCCGGGACGGTCGGCCTTGTCAGCCGAGTCGGCCTGGGCCACGGTGAACGCAGAGCAGGTGGCGGTGACCGCCGCGAGTGCCACGCCTGTCGCGGCCGCTCTGAGCGTCCAGGGTCTACTGGTCACTTGAGATCCCCTCCCGCGTGCGTGCGCGCGGCCGAAGGAGGTTCCGTCTGTGGAAGGTCCCGCACGCACGTGATCAACGCGTGTAGTCAAGTGACGACATTTGACTAGAGGTTCGCGAGAAAAAACAGTCCTTGACTTGGACAGTTCAATTGCATTATGCGGAGCCGACGTCCGCTTACCGGACACACCCGGGCGAAACCCCGCAGGCGCGCACAGCCGTCCACTTGGTGGACGCCATGAATCCGTGCGCCCCCCGTGCACCGGCCCTGTCGGTCAGGTCACGCTTACCGTCCGTTCCGCTCGGGCACGCTCGCGGTTAGAGTCGTTTGGTGAAACCGCCCTGAACCGGTGGAAAGCCAGGCGGACAGCTCCCGACTTCCGAGGACACGATGGCCATGCCCCGTCCGACTGTCGCTCAGCTCGCTTACGGTTCGTGCACCGTGATCTTCTCGACGCTCGCCATGCTGCTGTTGTCCGGAGCGAGTTCGGTTGCGGGCGTCGCGGTCGTCGCCGTCTCGGCACTCGTCCTCGGGCTGCTGGTGGCCATGGCGGTTCCGTTCTCCGGGTCCCGGCGGCCCGCCGTGGCGGAGCGGCCCGCGGTCCCGGAGCCGGTCCGGTCGGCACAGTCCGTCCAGTCCGCGCAGCCGGTCCAGCCGGTACGGGCCACCGTCGCCCCTCCGGCCCGTGAGCCGGTGCGGGAGCGCGCGGCGTCCTGAGCCCGGGTGCCGCCCTCGTCCGGTACCGCCCTCATCCGGTGCTGACCACCACGGTCTTGGCCGCCTTGTCGTGCAGGCCCTGCTTGTAGGGCCGGTCGAAGAAGCTCCAGCCGCCCGCGATCACGGTCCACACGCAGGCGCAGCAGAACGCGAACGGCAGCCACAGCACGAGGGCGCGGATCAGCGCGGTCTGCACGGAGGGCGTCGAACCGTCGGCGAGGTCGGCCACCCGCATGCGCAGCCATTTCTTGCCCAGGGTCTGGCCGCTCCGGGCGGTCATGAAGGTGTCGTAGGCGATGTAGAGGACCGCGGCGACGACGGACTGCGCGAAGGAGTTGCCGACGTTGATCTCGTCGCCGTCGACGTCGTACTCGCTGACTCCGAACGGCCAGGTGAGCAGCCAGACGACGATGCCGACGAGGACCATGTCGATGAGGCGGGCGAGCGTGCGCCTGCCGCTGTCGGCGAGCGGGGGCATGCCGGCGAGGGGATCGGAGGGGCCGGGAGGACCTCCGTAAGGGCCCTCGCCACCGGCGCCGTAGGAGGAACTCCCGCCGTGGGGGCCGCCGCCACCGCCATCGCCGTACGGCCCGTCACCGCCGGCGGGTGGCGGGCCGCCGGGGGTGTCGTACGGGGAGCCCGGCCCCGGGGTCCCGGGGCCGCCCGGCGGGGGGTGCTTCTTGAACGGGTCGTCGTCCGGCGGCTGCCGACCGGAGCCGGGGGGCGGTTCGCTGGTCATGCCCCGAGTCGACCGTGAACCCCCCGGCCCCGCATCCGGCGAGCGGCCGTCCGGAGTAGCGGCGGTACGGGTGACGCGGACTCAGCCGGCGGCGACGAACGTGTGCGCGGCCTTGTCGTGCCAGCACTGGCGCCAGGGCTTGTCGAACAGGCACCACAGGACGCCGACGACACCGACGACGAGCAGCCCGGGCACGCTGTAGACGAGCCAGCGGCGCAGGGCCGCGCCGAAGGACGGCGCCTCGTGCCCCTCGATGTCCCGCACCTCGATGCCCAGCAGCCTCTTGCCCAGGGTGCGGCCCCACTTGGCGGTCGGCAGCGCCTCGAGGAGGACGCCGGCGAGGAGGAGGACGGCGAGGACGATGCCCAGGTACACGGAGGTGGTGCCGTCGAGCAGCCAGACGGTGACGGTCTCGCCGGACAGCTTGGCCGCGTCGATCTTCGCGTCGATGTGGTCCACGGCCTTGATGCCGAGCGGCACGGCGGCCACCGCGGTGACGGCGCCGAGGACGACGGTGTCCAGCAGCCGGGCGGCCAGCCGTCTGCCGAGCGCGGCGGGGCGGGCCGCGGCCTGGCGCCGGGCGGCGGCCTGGAACACGTCCTCGACCGGCGGCTTCCAGGGCGCGACGGGCGGTTCCTCGCCGCCGGCCAGCCGGTGCACCTGCTGCGCCCAGGAGGACTGGCCCCCGCCGGCGCCGCTCGTCAGGGGCGCGGAGGCGACGGCGGCCTGCTGGGGTCCGGACGGTGCCGTGGCGGCGGCACGGGCGGCGGCCGCCTTGCCGGCCCCGAACCCGGGCCGCCCGGAGGCGGCGGGGCCCGCCTGCTGCCCCGCGGGATCCTGCCCCGCACGCGGGTCGACGGCGCGGAAGGTCATCGTGCCCTCGTCCGCGCGTCCCCCGTCGGGGGCCCCGGCCTCCTGCCGCGGCTCCGGCGCCGGCCTGCGGAACACGAAGGTGTTGCCCGAACCGGCCGCGGTCCGCTCGTCCGGGGCGCCCGCGGCCCCACCCTCCGGCGCGGAAGGCGTGGAGGGCGTGGAGGGCGGGGAGGACGCTGAGGGCGTGGCCGGCGGGGCCGCGTGCGGCACCCTCGGGTCGGCGCCCCAGGACACCTTGCGGTCCTGGTCGCCGCCGAAGCCGGTCTGGTGGGAGCGGTCGGCGCCCCACGCCGAGGCGGGCTCGGGCCGGCTGCCGTGCTGGGCCCCGGCCTGGGATTGGGCCTGGGCCGGGGACTGCTCCTCGAGGGGGTCCTCGTCGAAGAAGTGCGGTCCGGTCTCCTCGACGGAGGGCCGCGCCGGGCCCGCGCCGGGCGGTGGTGCGAGCGACTCGCCCTTCTCGGGCGCCGGACGGCTCGTACCCGGTACCCAGGAGGCACCGTTCCAGTACCGGACATATCCGGGAATGGACGGGTCCGGGTAGTACCCTTCGCGGGGCCTGTCGTCGCCGGGGGCCGGGGTTGGGGCACTCATTCCGTCGTCCCGTATCTGCTCGGTGGGGTGGGTCGGGGGGAACCACATCTATCAGACGGACGGGGCCCTGACCGCCCGTCCGGCCGGACCCCACCCCTTTCGGGCATCTTCCCGTTCAGAAGAGCTTGCCCGGGTTGAGAATGCCCAGCGGGTCGAAGACGCGCTTGACGGCCCGTTGCATCTCCAGTCCCACGGGGCCGAGTTCGCGCGCCAGCCACTCCTTCTTCAGCACGCCGACGCCGTGTTCGCCGGTGATGGTGCCGCCGAGTTCCAGGCCGAGCGCCATGATCTCGTCGAAGGACTCCCTCGCCCGCCGCGACTCGTCGGGGTCGGACGCGTCGAAGCAGACCGTCGGGTGGGTGTTGCCGTCGCCGGCGTGGGCGACGACGCCGATGGTGAGCCGGTGCTTCTGGGAGATCCGTTCGACGCCGTCGATGAGCTCGCCGAGCCGGGAGCGGGGCACGCACACGTCGTCGATCATCGTCGTGCCCTTGACCGCTTCGAGGGCGACCAGGGAGGACCGCCGTGCCTGGAGCAGCAGTTCGGACTCGGCGGCGTCCTCGGCCGGCACGACCTGGGTGGCGCCGGCGGCCTCGCACAGCGCGCCGACGGCGGCGAGGTCGGCGGCCGGGTCGGTGGTGTCGAAGGCGGCGAGCAGCAGGGCCTCGGTGGACTCCGGGAGGCCCATGCGGGTCAGGTCGTTCACGGCCTTGACCGTCGTACGGTCCATCAGTTCGAGGAGTGAGGGGACGTGCCCGCCGGCCATGATGCGGCACACGGCGTCGCAGGCGGCGGCGCCGGAGGAGAACTCGGCGGCCAGCACCAGCTGTCCGGGCGGTTTCGGCCGCAGGGCGAGGACCGCGCGGACGACGATGCCGAGGGAGCCCTCGGAGCCGACGAAGAGGCGGGTCAGGTCGTACCCGGCGACGCCCTTGGCGGTGCGGCGGCCGGTGGACATCAGGCGGCCGTCGGCCAGGACGACGTCGAGGCCGAGGACGTACTCGGCCGTCACCCCGTACTTCACGCAGCACAGCCCGCCCGAGGCGGTGCCGATGTTGCCGCCGATGGTGCACGTCTCCCAGCTGGAGGGGTCCGGCGGGTAGGAGAGGCCGTGTTCGCCGACCGCGCGGGAGAGGGTGGCGTTGACGACGCCGGGTTCGACGACGGCGATCCGGTCGACCGGGTCGATCTCCAGGACGCGGTCCATCCTCGTCAGGGAGAGGACGACGCAGCCGTCGGTGGCGTTGGCGCCGCCGGACAGCCCGGTGCGGGCGCCCTGCGGGACGACGGGGACGCGCAGCTCGGTGGCGGTGCGCATGACGTGCTGGACCTGCTCGACCGTGCGCGGCAGGACCACCACCGCGGGGTTGCCGGCCGGGCAGAAGCTCGCCATGTCGGTGGCGTAGGAGGCCGTGACGTCGGGGTCGGTGAGGACGGCCTCGGGGGGCAGGCCGTCGAGCAGCCGGTCGACGAGGGGGCCGGCCGCCACCGTGTCTTCATCGCGTCGCGCTTCGATACGGCTCATGATCACAGCGTGACACCGGGGGCCATCGGTGTGAACCCCATGTACGGCAGCCGCGTCACACCGGAGTGTGATCATCGTACGGACGTGGGGTGGGCGCACAGTGTGCGCCATGACTGTGTGCGCCACGGACGACAGACCACACGAGCCCCGGCGGCGGGCCCGCCGCCGGGCGCTGCTCGCCTTGGCCACCGGGTGCGCGCTGCTGGGCGGGGGGCTGGTGCTGCTGCCCCGGTGGCAGCAGGCGCCGCCCGCACCGGACGCGGGGGCGCGGGCGCTGGTGGCGGTCACCAACGGGGTACCGGCCGCGTTGCCCGACCTGCGGACGCTGGTCGAGGAGCGCGAGCGGCGGGTGCGGAGGCATCCGGGGGACGCGGAGTCCTGGGCGGTGCTCGGGGCGGCCCGGGTCGAGCAGGGGCTGCGGCTGGCGGACCCGGCGTACTGGCCGCGGGCCGAGAAGGCGCTGCGCACCTCGCTGAAGGTGCGGGCGGAGGGGAACGCCCCGGCGCTGCGGGGACTGGCCGCGCTGGCGAACGCGCGGCGGGACTTCCCCGCGGCGCGGAAGTGGGGTGAGGCGGCGCGGAGGCTGGAGCCGGAGCGGTGGACGACGTATCCGCTGCTGCTCGAGGCGTCCGCCGGGCTCGGCGACGACGAGGAGACGGGGAGGCTGCTGGAGAAGCTGCAGGAGCTGCGCTCGGGTCCGGCCGTGATGGCGCGGGCGGCGGCCGTGTACCGGGACCGGGGCTGGCGGGAGGACGCGGCGGCGAAGCTCGCCGACGCGGTGTCGGCCGCCGGGGCGCCGGCCGAGCGGGCGGCGTACCTGGAGCGGGCCGGGCAGCTCGCCTGGGAGCGCGGCGACCGCCAGGACGCGCTGCGGCACTTCCAGGAGGCGGTGCGGATCGACCCCGACCAGCGGGCGGCGCAGGCCGGGCAGGGCAGGGCGCTGGCGGCGCTGGGGCGGATGACGGAGGCGCTGAGCGCGTACCGGACGGCGCTGGCGAAGCAGCCCCGGCCGGAGTACGCGCTGGAGCTGGGGGAGCTGTACGAGTCGCTGGGGCTGAAGCGGGCGGCGGGGGTGCAGTACGGGGTGCTGCGGGAGCGGGTGCGGGCGGCCGCGAGGCACGGGGCGGACGAGTCGTTGGTGCTGGGGCGGTTCGAGGCGGACCACGGGGACGCGGAGGCTGCCGTGCGGCGGCTCCGGGCGGAGTGGGAGCGGCAGCCGTCGACGGAGGTGGCGGACGCGTTGGGCTGGGCGCTGCACCGGGCCGGCGACGACGAGGAGGCGCTGCCCTTCGCGGTGCGGGCGACCGAGGGGACGGAGGGGGGCGGGGTGCGGAGCGCGTCGTACGTGTTCCACCGGGGGATGATCGAGCGGTCGCTGGAGCGGTACGGGGCGGCGCGGCGGCACTTGCGGGAGGCGCTGCGGATCAACCCGTGGTTCTCGCCGTTGTGGATGCCGCGGGCGAAGACGGCCCTGGCCCGCCTGGGCGAACCGTCCGTCCAGGCGGGGCCTGAGTTGTCCTGAGGCGGGGGTGGGCCACGCGGCCCGGCGTTTGCGGGGTGCCTCCCCAGAGGGGGTGCCCCCCAGGCCCTTGAGGCACTGGGGGAGGCACGACTGCCCGCGGTCGCAGGAGGGCGTTACAGGTTGCCGCGCTTGGCCTGCTCCCGCTCGATGGCCTCGAAGAGGGCCTTGAAGTTGCCCTTGCCGAAGCCCATCGAGCCGTGGCGTTCGATGAGTTCGAAGAAGACCGTCGGGCGGTCCTGGACCGGCTTGGTGAAGATCTGCAGCAGGTAGCCGTCCTCGTCGCGGTCGACGAGGATCTTCAGCTCGCGCAGCGTCTCCACCGGCACCCGCGTCTCGCCCGCCCACTCGCCGAGGGTGTCGTAGTACGAGTCGGGGGTGTCCAGGAACTGGACGCCGGACGCCCGCATCTGGCGCACCGTCTGCACGATGTCGTTGGTGTTCAGCGCGATGTGCTGGACGCCGGCGCCGCCGTAGAACTCCAGGTACTCGTCGATCTGGGACTTCTTCCTGGCGACGGCGGGCTCGTTGATCGGGAACTTGACCTTGAGCGTGCCGTCGGCGACCACCTTCGACATCAGCGCGCTGTACTCGGTGGCGATGTCGTCGCCCACGAACTCCTTCATGTTCGTGAAGCCCATGACCTTGTTGTAGAACTCCACCCACTCGTTCATCCGGCCGAGTTCGACGTTGCCGACGCAGTGGTCGATCGCCTGGAAGGTGCGCCGGGCCGGCGGCTCGACGATCGGGTCGGCGGCGACGTACCCGGGCAGGTAGGGGCCGTCGTAGCCGGAGCGCTCGACCAGCGTGTGGCGGGTCCTGCCGTAGGTGGCGATCGCGGCGAGGACGACGGTGCCGTGCTCGTCCTTGAGCTCGTACGGCTCGGTGACGGAGCGGGCGCCGTGCTCGACGGCGTAGGCGTGCGCGGCGCGCGCGTCCGGGACCTCGATGGCGAGGTCGACGACGCCGTCGCCGTGCGCGGCCACGTGGTCGGCGAGGAAGGCGCCCCACTCGGTGGACTGCTTGATCACCGAGGTGAACACGAAGCGGGCGGAGCCGCTCTCCAGGACGTAGGCGGCGGTCTCGCGGCTGCCGTTCTCCGGTCCGGAGTAGGCGACCAGCTTCATGCCGAAGGCGGTGGAGTAGTAGTGCGCCGCCTGCTTGGCGTTGCCCACGGCGAAGACGACCGCGTCCATTCCCTTGACCGGGAAGGGGTCGGCCTGCCGGGCGGTGTCGGGAGTGTGGTGTGTGGTCTGCGTCATAGGGGCAGGGTGGTGCAGCCCTGCAAGGTGCGCAATAGTTCGCCCGTTCACTGGGCAATGTGTTCATCCGTACGCCCGCGCCGTCGGGCTTTCTGTACAGGATGACCATCGGGGAGGCCGGTATGGCGATCGATCATCTGGACGGGCGGATCATCCTGCTGCTGGCGCGGGAGCCGCGGATCGGGGTGCTGGAGATGTCGCGGCGGCTCGGGGTGGCGCGCGGGACCGCACAGGCCCGCCTGGACCGGCTTCAGTCGAACGGAGTCATCCGCGGATTCGGCCCCCAGGTGGATCCGGCGGCCCTCGGCTACCCGGTCACGGCGTTCGCCACGCTGCAGATCCGGCAGGGTCAAGGAGCCGACGTACGGGCCCACTTGGCGACCGTCCCGGAGGTGCTGGAGCTGCACACCACGACCGGCACCGGGGACATGCTGTGCCGCCTCGTGGCGCGCTCCAACGCCGATCTCCAGCGGGTGATCGACCGCGTCGTCGGTTTTGATGGCATCGTCCGGGCCTCCACGGCGATCGTCATGGAGAACCCCGTTCCGCTGCGGATCATCCCGCTGGTGGAGCAGGCCGCGCTCGGCGAGTGAACCGACCTGGCCGAGCTGGGGTGAGCAGAGGTGAACTTCTGGGAGTACCTGGGGAGCCGGCACCAGCAGCTGCTCACCGACGCCTACCAGCACGCCAGCGTGGTCTTCCAGTGCATGGTGGTGGCGACCCTGCTCGGCGTGCTGATCGGGGTGGCCACCTACCGCAGCGACTGGGCGGGCGGCCTGGCCACGACCGCCACCGCCACCCTGCTGACCATTCCGGCGCTGGCCATGATCGGTCTGCTGATCCCGGTGGTGGGGCTCGGGGTGCCGCCGACGGTGATCGCGCTGACGCTGTACGGACTGCTGCCGATCGTGCGGAACGCGATCGTGGGACTGCGCGGGGTCGACCCGTCGCTGGTGGACGCGGCCAAGGGCATCGGCATGTCGCGCGCGGCGCGGCTGGCGCGGGTGGAGCTGCCGCTGGCCTGGCCGCCGATCCTGACCGGGATCCGGGTCTCCACGCAGATGCTGATGGGCATCGCCGCCATCGCCGCGTACGCCTCCGGCCCCGGCCTCGGCAACCTGATCTTCCGCGGGATCGCCTCGCTGGGCAGCAGGAACGCGCTGAACCAGGTGCTCGCGGGCACCCTCGGGATCATCGTCCTGGCCCTGCTGTTCGACGCCGCGTACGTCCTGATCGGGCGGCTGACCATTCCCAGGGGGATCCGTGCCTGATCTGCCTGATCTGCCTGATCCGTCCGGCCTGCCTGGTCCGCCCGGCCCCGAGAGGTCCGGGACGGGGTCCGGGTCGGTCGGGGCGGCCATCGAGCTGGAGGGCCTGACCAAGCGGTACCCGGGCAGTGCGCTGCCGGCCGTCGACAACGTCACCATGGACATCAGGGCGGGCGAGACGGTGATCTTCGTCGGCCCATCGGGCTGCGGGAAGTCCACCACCCTGAAGATGATCAACCGGCTGATCGAGCCGACGGGCGGCCGGATCCGCATCGGCGGCGAGGACGTCACCGACATGGACCCGGTGCGGCTGCGCCGCACGATCGGGTACGCGATCCAGGCGAGCGGGCTGTTCCCGCACATGACGGTGGCGCAGAACATCGCGCTGGTGCCGAGGATGCTGCGCTGGCCGGCGGCCCGGGTGCGGGCCCGGGTGGAGGAGATGCTGGACCTGGTCGGTCTGGACCCCGGCGAGTTCCACGGCCGCTATCCGCGCCAGCTCTCCGGCGGCCAGCAGCAGCGGGTGGGCGTGGCGCGGGCGCTGGCGGCGGACCCGCCGGTGCTGCTGATGGACGAGCCGTTCGGCGCGGTCGACCCGATCACCCGGGACCACCTCCAGGACGAGCTGATCCGGCTCCAGCGGGAGCTGCACAAGACGATCGTCTTCGTCACCCACGACTTCGACGAGGCGATCAAGATCGGCGACCGGATCGCGGTGCTGCGCGAACGCTCCCACATCGCCCAGTTCGACACCCCGGAGGCGATCCTCACCAACCCCGCCGACGACTTCGTGTCGGGCTTCGTCGGCGCCGGGGCCGCGTTGAAGCGGCTCAACCTCACCCGGGTGCGGGACGTGGGGATCACCGACTATCCGACGGTGAGCGTCGACGACCCGCTCCAGCACATCTTCAACCGGCTCCGCTCCAGCGGCTTCAACGAGATCCTGCTGCTCGACCGGCAGGGCCGCCCCTACAAGTGGCTCAGGCGCGGCGACCTGACGCTCGCCAAGGGGTCGCTGGCCCGCGCGGGCACGCTGGTGCACGACACGGTGACCCGGGACGCGACGCTACGGGACGCGCTGGAGGCGGTACTCACCGACAACACGGGGCGGGTCGCGGTCACCGGGCGGCGCGGCGCGTACGAGGGTGTCGTGGACGTGGAGACGCTGATGAACTCCGTGCACGAACTGCTGGAGGCGGACCGCCTGGAGGCGATGGACGCCCAGCACGAGCTCGAGGAGCAGCGGGCCGCGCAGACGCACGCCGAGCAGGAGGGCTTCGGCGGCTTCGGCGGGGAGGCGAAGGCGTGAGTGCCTCCGCTTCCGACTCCTCCGGCTCTTCGGGCTCCTTCGGCTCCTCCGGTCCTTCCGGGTCCTCCGGTTCCTCCGGATCGTCCGGTTCTTTCGGGTGGCGGCCCGAGGGTGAGCACGAGGTGCGGGGGCTCGCGTTCCGGGACGCGGGCGGCGGACCGCCGGACGAGGAGGAGGCCGCTCCCCCGCCCCCGGCCGCGCGACCGCCCCGGATGACCTGGCGGAAGCTGACGCTCCTGCCGGCGGTGCTGATCGCCGTGCTGCTCGCGACCTGGCTGTGGTTCGAGCAGGCGGACCTCGACGCGCTCACCCGCAACGCGCTGTCGAACGGGAAGGTGTCCAAGGCGCTGTGGCAGCACATCGAACTCACCGTGATCTCGACGTTCTTCGTGCTGGTCATCGCGATCCCGCTGGGCGTCCTGCTGACCCGCCGCAGGTTCCGCGGGGCCACCCCGGCGGCGATGGCGCTGGCCAACACGGGCCAGGCCACCCCGGCGATCGGCCTGCTGGCGCTGCTGGTGATCTGGCTGGGCATCGGCCGCAGGGCCGCCCTCATCGGCATCATCGCCTACGCCGTGCTGCCGGTGCTGTCCAACACCATCGCCGGTCTGAAGGCCAACGACCCGACGCTGCTGGAGGCGGCGCGCGGCATCGGCATGTCCCCGCTGGGCGTGCTCACGCGGGTGGAGCTGCCGCTGGCCGTCCCCCTCATCCTCGCCGGTGTGCGGACGGCGCTCGTCCTGAACGTCGGCACGGCGACGCTGGCGACCTTCGGCGGGGGTGGAGGACTGGGCGTGCTGATCACCACCGGGATCACCAGCCAGCGGATGCCGGTGCTGGTGGTGGGCTCGGTCCTCACCGTCGTCCTCGCGCTGCTGGTGGACTGGCTGGCCTCCCTGGCGGAGCTGCTGCTGCGGCCGCGGGGTCTGGAGGCGGGCCCATGAGACGGCGTACGTGTCTGCTCCTGGCCGGGGCGCTGCTGGCGGCGGCCTCGGGCTGCGGGCTGACCAGCGGCTCCCCCATGGTCGACGACGTGGAACCGGGCTCCATCGGCAGGGGGAAGCCCTTGGAGGGCGCCCACCTCACCGTCACCTCGAAGGAGTTCACCGAGCAGCTGATCCTCGGCGCGATCATGGGCATCGCCTTCCAGGCGGCGGGCGCGGAGGTCGTCGACCGGACCGGGATCCAGGGCTCGGTCGGCTCCCGGGAGGCGGTCGTCAAGGGCGAGGCGGACGCCGGGTTCGAGTACACGGGCACGGCCTGGATCACGTACCAGGGCAACAGCAGGCCGATCCCGGACCCGCGCGAGCAGTGGGAGGCGGTGCGGGACGCGGACGTCAGGAACGGGGTGACCTGGCTGGAACCCTCGGAGCTGAACAACACCTACGCCCTCGCCATGAGCCAGGCGAACTACGAGAGGTACCGCACCCGGACCCTGTCCGAGGTCGCGGAGCTGGCGAAGTCCGACCCGGGTGCGGTGACGCTGTGCGTGGAGGGCGAGTTCGCCAACCGCGCGGACGGACTGCCGGGCATGGAGAAGGCGTACGGCATGGACGTCCCGGCGCGCGACGTCACGCAGATGGACACCGGGATCATCTACACCCAGACCGCCGAGGGCGCCTGCGCGTACGGCGAGGTCTTCACCACCGACGGGCGCATCAAGTCCATGAACCTGGTGGTGCTGGAGGACGACAGGAAGTTCTTCCCCAACTACAACGCGGCACCGACGGTCAACACCGAGACGTTCGAGAAGTGGCCGGCCATCGCGGAGGTGCTCGCCCCGGTGACGGCGAGGCTCGACAACACCGTGGCGCAGGACCTCAACGCGAAGGTGGACGTCGACGGGGAGGACCCGCACCAGGTGGCGCTGGACTGGATGGTGGAGGAAGGGTTCGTCAAGGAGGGGTAGGTGCTCTGCCCGGGGAGGGCTAGCAGGCGGGGACCTTCCCGGTGCCCTTCTCCAGGGCGACCAGCGCGTCGACGGCGCCCTCGAGGGTGGTGACCGGGATGAGGCGCAGGCCCTCGGGGAGTTCCGCCCGGGCCTCGGCGCACTCGGCCTTCGGCACCAGGAAGACGGTGGCGCCGTCCCGCCTGGCCGCCTGCGTCTTCAGGGGTACGCCGCCGACCGCGCCGACGGTGCCGTCCGCGTCGATCGTGCCCGTGCCGGCGACGACCCGGCCGCCGGTGAGGTCGCCGCCGCTGCCGTCGCCGTTCAGCTTGTCGACGATGCCGAGGGAGAACAGCAGGCCGGCGCTGGGGCCGCCGACGTCGGCGAGCTTCAGGGAGACCTCGATGTCGTCGTCCTCGCGGTCCAGGTGGTTCAGGGCGGCCTGGGTGGCCTCGTCCTGGGACTCCTTCATCTGCTCGCGGTTGTACCGCTCGATCTCCTTGGTGCTGTCGCCGCTGGGGTAGACGGAGTCGCGGGGCATGACCGCCTGTTCGGTGCTGAACCAGCTGTCGATGACGTCCGGGAGGCCGACGCGGGTGTCCGGGGAGGTCGCCTCGATGGTGGTCATCCGCAGCTGTCCGCTGGTTTCGCGGACGGGTGCGCCGGTGATCGTGATGACCGGGGTGCCCTTGTTCTCGCCGAGCACGTCCGCGGTCATGCCGGGCTGCGCGACGGAGAAGGGGAGCGGCGCGAACGCGGCGGTGGCCAGCAGGGCCACGACGGGGGCGGCCAGGACGGCGAGGGCTTGGGGACGCGTGAGGCGGGAGAGCACGGAGCCAATCTAACGCGCCCCCACCACGAACATCCGTGCCACCATCACCTCCGCGACTACGGGCAACTCCGCAGCCGCGGGCAGTCGTACCGCCAGAGCGTCCGCAGCTGCGGGCAGTCGTGCCTCCCCCAGTGCCTCAAGGGCCTGGGAGGTACCCCCAGGGCGGCACGACTGCCCGCGGCCAGGCGGAGGCGCGAAACTCAGCGCAAGGCCTCCGCGACCTCGCGGGCCGCGTCCATCACCCTCGCACCGACCCGCTCCGGTACGGCCTCCGCCAGCATGACCACGCCCACACTGCCCTCGACCCCGGTCACCCCGAGCAGCGGCGCGGCCGCCCCGCACGCGCCCGCCTCCAGCTCCCCGTGCGTCAGCGTGTACCCGGGATCGTCCACCCGCTGCTGCCGTGCCGACAGGATCGCCTTCCCCGCGGCACCCCGCTCCAGCGGATGCCGGAACCCCGCCCGGTACGCCACGTGGTAGTCCGTCCACGACGGCTCCACCACGGCCACCGCCAGCGCCTCCGCCCCGTCCACCAGCGTCAGGTGCGCGGTCGCCCCGATGTCCTCCGCCAGCGACCGCAGCGCCGGCATCGCCGCCTCCCGCACCAGCGGGTGCACCTGCCGGCCCAGCCTCAGCACACCCAGCCCGACCCGGGCCCGTCCGCCCAGGTCACGGCGTACGAGAGCGTGCTGTTCCAGCGTGGCGAGCAACCGGTAGACAACAGTCCGGTTCACGCCCAGCTTGTGGGATAGCTCGGTGACGGTCAGTCCGTGGTCCGTATCGGCCAGCAGTTTGAGGACACGCAGTCCCCTGTCGAGCGTCTGAGAGGTCTCCGCGGTCACGACGCCCACTCCTTAGTGGTGAGGTCGGCGGCCCCCTCGCGGCAGATGCGTCACCGAGTCCCGTCGGTCACGCGCTTCAGAGGCCGCCGATCGGCCGGCGGCCCGGGCGTGATCCGGGCACAGTCGCTTCACGGCTGCGCTCCGCGGCGGCGCTGCCACGGGGCGTGTGCGTAGCGGGACAGTAGCGAGCCGGTTCGGTCAGCGGAAGGCTCCGTCCAGAATCCGGGCACTCTCACAGGGAAGTCGTTCCTTTTGTCCCCATACGCACACGCGGCGTCACCGCATGCGCGTGGCCCACTCCTGCACCTTCTCGATCCGCTGGCGCAGCTGTCCCGCCGTGGCCTCGGCCGAGGGCGGGCCGCCGCAGACCCGGCGCAGCTCGGTGTGGATCACGCCGTGCGGCTTGCCGCTCTGGTGGACGTACGCGCCGACGAGGTTGTTGAGCCGCTTGCGCAGCTCCATCATCTCCTTGTGGGAGACCACGGGCCGCCGCTCGGCGGGCAGTTCGAGCAGGTCGGCCTCCTCGGCCGGCTTCCTCTTGCTGTGCGCGATCTGCCGGGCCTGCCGCTTCTGCAGCAACAGCTGCACCTGGTCGGGTTCGAGGAGTCCGGGGATGCCGAGGTAGTCCTGCTCCTCCTCGCTGCCGGGGTGGGCCTGCATGCCGAACTCGGCGCCGTTGTACATCACCCGGTCGAAGACGGCGTCGGACTCCAGCGCCTCGAAGGGCAGCATGTCCTGCTCGCCGGTGTCCTCGTCCTGCTCCCGGTTCGCCTCCTCCATCTCCTTCTCGGACTCGGCGTACGGGTCCTCCTCGCCCTCCTTCTTGGGCTTGTCGAGGACGTGGTCGCGCTCGCGCTCCATCTCGTTGGCGAAGCCGAGCAGGTCCGGGATGGTCGGCAGGAACACGGACGCGGTCTCGCCGCGCCGCCGGGACCGTACGAAACGGCCGACGGCCTGGGCGAAGAACAGCGGGGTGGAGATGGTGGTGGCGTACACGCCGACCGCGAGGCGGGGGACGTCGACGCCCTCGGACACCATGCGGACGGCGACCATCCAGCGGTCGGTGCCACTGCTGAACGTGTCGATGTTCTTCGACGCGCCGGCGTCGTCGGACAGCACGAGCGTGGCCTTGCTGCCGGTGATCTCGCGGATCAGCTTGGCGTAGGCCCGCGCGGAGTCCTGGTCGGCGGCGATGACGAGGGCGCCGGCGTCCGGGATGGCCTTGCGGACCTCGGTGAGGCGCTGGTCGGCGGCGCGCAGCACGGCCGGCATCCACTCGCCGCGCGGGTCCAGCGCGGTGCGCCAGGCCTGGCTGACGGCGTCCTTGGTCATGGGCTCGCCGAGGCGCGCCTCGATCTCGTCGCCGGCCTTGGTGCGCCAGCGCATGTTGCCGCTGTACGACATGAAGATGACGGGGCGGACGACGCCGTCGGCGAGGGCGGAGCCGTAGCCGTAGGTGTAGTCGGCGGAGGACCGCCGGATGCCGTCGTCGCCCTCCTCGTACACCACGAAGGGGATGGGGTTGGTGTCGGAGCGGAACGGCGTACCGGTGAGCGCGAGCCGCCGCGTGGCCGGCTCGAACGCCTCCAGGCAGGCCTCGCCCCAGGACTTGGAGTCACCGGCGTGGTGGATCTCGTCGAGGATGACGAGGGTCTTGCGCTGCTCGACCCGGTTGCGGTGCAGCATGGGGCGCACGCCGACACCGGCGTACGTGACGGCGACGCCGTCGTACTCCTTGCCGAGCGGGCCCGCGCTGTACTCGGGGTCGAGCTTGATGCCGATCCGCGCGGCGGCCTCGGCCCACTGCTTCTTCAGGTGCTCGGTGGGCGCGACGACGGTCACCTGCTGCACCACGTGGTGGTGCAGCAGCCAGGACGCCAGCGTCAGCGCGAAGGTCGTCTTGCCGGCGCCGGGCGTGGCGACCGCCAGGAAGTCCCGGGGCTGCGTCTGGATGTACTTCTCCATCGCCCCCTGCTGCCAGGCGCGCAGCTTGCCGGCGGTGCCCCAGGGGGCACGTCCGGGAAAGGCCGGGGACAGGTGGTGCGAGGCGGTGCCGGCGGTGGTAGTCACGATCTCCGAGGGGGTGGTTCGGGCGGCGCATCTGCGCGGGACGACCGGGCCACCCTACCGATGGCCCGGAGGCGTCGACGCCGGTACGGGGCCGCGCCACCCGAGGGTGGGACCCACATCACAACCGCCTCAGCCGCTCCGCGATCCCCCTCACCTCGCTCGCCGCCCCGGAGGCCACGTCGACGACCAGCGTGTACGCCGCGTCCTGGTTCACGCCGGAGAGGTCGACGCCGTTCACCGCGAGGAAGGTGGCGGTGGACAGCCAGGCGGTGCGCTTGTTGCCGTCGACGAACGGGTGGTTCGTCGCGAGGGCGTGGAGGAGCGCCGCGGCCTGCTCGTGCGGGTCCTCGTACGCCGCTGTGCCGAACATGCGGGCGCGCGGGCGGTGCACGGCCGAGGCGAGCAGCCCCGGCGCCCGCGTCTCGGGCGGCCGCCCGCCGAAGGCGACCTCGGCGATGGCGGTGACCTCGTCGACGGTGAGGTGCCGGGTCATTCGCCGAGCCTCCTCAGCAGCTCGGCGTGCTCCCGCGCGAGGCGCTCGGCGACGGCACGCACCTGTCGTCCCTCCTCGCGCAGGTGGCGGCGCAGCGCCTCCCGTACGACCTCCTCCGGGGCGCGGCCCTGCGCGTCCGCGAGGTCGTGGAGGGCTCGGTGCGCGTCGGGGTCGAGGCGGAGAACCAGTTCGGACATGACGGGAGACTACGGTCGGCGGTCACACGATGACGACCGGTTTACGGATCAACGCTCGCGCACCCGCGCGGCCACCCAAGCCCCCGCCAGCGCCACCGCCGCCATCGGCAGGAACACCGCGGCGAAGGCGGCCGGGTGGGAGCCGGTGGCCTCCGTGGCCGCGTGGCCGGCCGTGCCGCCGCCCAGGGCGGCGAAGGCCGCTCCCCCGGCGGCCAGCAGGACGACGTTGGACAGGCCGTCGGAGATCTGCAGCGCGGCGGAGTTGGTGCCGGCCTCCTCGGGGGCGGAGAGCTGGAGCAGCAGCACGCTGGTGGAGGAGATCACCAGGCCCATGCCGAAGCAGCCGAACGCCCAGGCGACCGCGACCGTCCAGGCCGGTACGGACTCGATCAGCACGCTGGGGGCCGCCGCGATCGCCGCCGCCACCAGCACCATGCCGAGGACCATCAGACGCTCCCGGTACGGCTCCAGGCGGGGCCGGGACTGGAACCAGGAGCCCAGGGCCCAGGTGCCGCCGCCGGCCGCGAGGGAGAAGCCGGCGAGGGTCGGGCTGAGGCCGCGCTGGGTGACCAGCATCAGCGGGACGAAGGACTCCGCCGCGATGAAGGAGCCGGCGGCGACCCCGCGCAGCAGGACGACCGAGGGCAGTCCCCGCGCCGCACGGTAGGTGCCGCGCGGGAGCAGGCCGAGCACGGCCGGGACGAGCAGGGCCACGCCCAGCGCGCCCGGCAGCAGGGACGTCCAGCGCAGGTCCTGGGCGGCGTACTGGAGCAGGCCCGCGCCCAGCGAGATCGCCAGGGCCAGGCGGATGCGGCGGCCGTCGAAGGAGGCGGGCCCGTCCGCGTCCCCGTTCACCGGGCCGGACGCCAGGCGTCGTATCTGCGGCAGCGCGAGCGCCAGCGGGAACACCACGAGCACCGGGATGCCGAGGAACACCCAGCGCCAGCCGATGTGCTCGGTCACCGCGCCGGAGGCCAGCGGGCCGACGATCGACGGCACCACCCAGCTCGCCGCGAACGCCGCCATGATCGCCGGCCGCAGCCGCTCCGGGTAGGCCCGTCCGACGATCACGTACAGCGCGACGATCACCAGTCCGCCGCCGAGTCCCTGCACGGCCCGGCCCAGGATGAACAGCCACATCGCCCCGGCCGTCCCGGCGAGCAGCAACCCGGCCGCGAAGGAGGCGATGCCCCAGGTCAGCGGCGCGAGCGGGCCCCGCCGGTCGGACCACTGGCCGGACAGCACCATGCCGAAGAGGCTGGTCGTGAAGTACCCCGAGAACGCGAACGCGTACAGCGGCACCCCGTCCAGCTCGCGCGCCGCCACCGGCATCGCCGTACCGACCGCGGTCGCCTCGAAGGCGATCAGCAGCACCACGGAGACGATGCCGATGCTCAGCGCCCGGTAGGGGCCGCTCAGCACGGTCTCGTCGGGGGCGGTGGCCGGAGAGGGGGCGGCGGGCTCGGTGACATCGGTGTCACGCGGGTTCGGGGCGGTCATGACCGCCAGCGTAAGGGCCACGGCACGGTTTGACCCCTGTCGGGGGTCGGGGTCCGCACCGGGACCTTGGTCGTAGGACCGGGCCCGCCCGTTCGTGAACGGCGTGTGGCAGTCGCATTGCGGCCCCCGGCATGTCCTTGAGTGCCGTCTCCGGCCCGCCGTACGGTCGTCCCACCGGTTCGGAACGGCGGGGCACCGCACGGTGCTTCGCCCCCGGCACGGCCGTGTGCCCGAGTGGCCCAGGGACTCGCCTGCAAAGCGAGTTACGCGGGTTCGATTCCCGCCACGGCCTCCCCACGGGGCGGGGTGCTCTCCGGAGCACCCCGCCCGCTTCGTCATCGCCCCGGATCGCCCCGAGGGGCGCGGGGCCGTGGCGACATGCGGCTCCGCCGCGCGGGCGTGACCCGCCACAACGGTGCCGCCGCCGACCGGCGAGCCCGACGGCCGCCCCGAAGCGGAGCGCTACAGCACCCCGCCCGCCTCGTCCTGGAACAGCTCCGTCCAGTAGTGCCAGTCCGCGTCGGTGGTGGTGCCCGTCGGGTCGATGGAGGACAGGACCTGGATCATCGTCAGCGCCAGCTGGTCGTAGGTGTCGCTGGTCAGCGCGTGGCCCGACGCCTCGTCGATGGCGTGCTCGCGGTGGAGCAGCCAGAGGGTGAAGGCGAGCGTGGAGATGTCCGTGTTCAGCGGGTAGAGGACGCCCTCCCGTTCGCTCCAGTTGAGCACCGCGCCCGTGGTGCCGTCGACGACCAGGCTGTTGTCCTCGATCAGGTACCCCAGGCGTATCAGGTGCTCGGCGCGGGCGGGGAGGCGGGCGTCGGGGAGCTCGCGTTCGTCGGCGTAGTACTCCGCGAGGGTGCGCAGCGGAAGGTCGGTGTCCAGCTGGAAGAGGAAGCCGTCCTCCGGCAGGCCCGTCTCGCGCAGGAAGCGGCGGGTCGGCTCGTGGGCGAGCGTGGCGGGGAAGTCGACCTCCTCGAAGCGGACCACTCCGCCCCGGCCGAACTCCTCGTCCAGCAGGCGCGGGGGGAGGTCCAGGGCCAGCCCCGAGGCCGCGCCGGGCCCCGCGACCAGGGCCAGCGGCCTGATCAGCGCGGCCATCCGCCAGAACGGCGCCGGCTCGCCGTCCGCGCCCTCCTCGAAGACCGCCAGCAGCTGCCGGGAGGCCTCCGCGACCGCCTTGGTGCCGTACCGACCCGCGTAGGCGGCGAACTGGCCGCGCAGGCCCGCCAGTTCGTCCGTCGCCGCGGCGAACCGCACCAGCGTCGGCAGGGACGGGGCGAGCGGGCGGCGGTCCATCAGGTCGGGGCGGTCGTGGAGGAAGAACGTCGTGGACACCTCGCCGGTCGCCCCGTCGAGCAGCACCGACTCCGTCTCCAGACCGGCCGGGCCCAGCAGTCCGCCGATGACCAGCTGGTCGCGCAGCTCCGCGGGGAGCCGGTCGCCGGGACCGTCCGTCGAGTCGCCCACCGTGCGCGGGCCGCCGGGTCTGGTCAGCTCCGCGAAGCCGACCAGGCCGTTGTCGGCGGGCAGTCCGGGGCCGGTCAGCCAGCCGCGCGTGGACGCGTGCGTGACGAAGGGATCGAGGTCGGCGTCGGTCAGCGTGATCGTCGCCGCGGCAACGGTGTCGGTCGTGCTCATGGTTCCCCCGCGATACGTGTGCTCGGTCCCGGGCCCGCGATCGTCCCGACCCGGGCAGGACGGTCCGGACCCTTCCGGACCCGTCAGCCGTCCCCCACTTCTCGGAACACTACGCGGCACCACTGACAACGCCCCGGGCCGAAGGCGGGGCGTGCGACGCCCCCGTCACAGAAGACGCCCGAGCGGCCGTTCGCGTTGCCTCGCCGCGGGAATCGCCCGGAACGACGCTCAGCCCCCGGTCACCACCGCGGCCTGCGGACGGATCGGCAGACGGTTCACCGGGCGGCCCGTGGCGGCCCGTACGGCGGAGGCGATCGCCGCCGGCGAGGTCACCACCGGCACCGCGCTGACCGCCTTCGCGCCGAACGGCGCGACTACGTCCCGCTCCTCGACCAGCTTCACGATGTGGATGTCCGGGGTGTCCAGCGCCGTCGGGAGGGCGTACCCGGTCAGGTCGGGGTGGCGGACCAGCCCGCGCGGCGTGCGCAGGTTCTCGGTGAGCGCCGCGCCCAGGCCCTGGGTCACGCCCGCCTCGATCCGGGCGGTCAGCTGCGCCGGGTTCAGCACCCGGCCCACGTCCTGGGCGACCGCCAGCTCCACGACCCGTACGGAGCCGAGTTCGATGTCGACGTCGACCACCGCGCGGATCGCGCAGAAGGCCATGCCGACGAAGGCGTCGCCCTGCCCGG
Organism: Streptomyces sp. NPDC018964; assembly: GCF_044390325.1. Lineage (NCBI taxonomy): Bacteria > Bacillati > Actinomycetota > Actinomycetes > Kitasatosporales > Streptomycetaceae > Streptomyces > Streptomyces sp. NPDC018964. The sequence continues at coordinate 102,237 of NZ_JBIRYZ010000002.1, read as the reverse complement.
CCCCGTCCAGTGGCTCCGTCGGGTGCGGACGGCACTGGGCGGTGGCCCACAGCTCCTTGCCGTGCAGTTCCTCGGCCACGGTCGTGGACAGCACACCGTCGTACGAGGTGATCTTGCCGTCGGTGATCTGGAGCAGCTCGGTGGACATGCCGAACTTGTGCGCGAGGGGCTGGAGGAGCTGGGTGCGGACCATCTTCGCCGCGCGTTCCACCGCGCCGCCCGACACCCACGTGTGCCGGCCCCGGCAGCCCGGTCCCGCCGGGGGCTGGTCGGTGTCGACGGGCACCACGTGCACCTCGTCGACGCCGAGGGTCTCCTGGACGATCTGCCGGGCCAGGGTGGAGAAGCCCTGGCCGCTCTCCACGGCCGCGCACAGCACCGTCGCCACCCCGTCCTGGACCCGCACGGTGGCCGTGGACACCTCGTCCGCGCCCTCCGCGCCGAGCATGTGCACCATGCCGAGGCCGTAGCCCACGCCCCGGCGCACCGCGCCCGGTTCGCCCGCGCCCTCGGGGCCGCCGGGCAGCAGCCACTCGTCCTCGGGGGTGTCCTTGGGCAGCGGCGGCAGCGGGAAGTCCCGGACCGCCTCGAGGAGTTCCGCGACCGGGGCCGGGCAGGTCACCGTCTGGCCGGTGGGCAGGACGTCGCCGGTGGCCATCACGTTGCGCATCCGCACGTCGGCCGGGTCGACGCCGAGCTTCTTGGCCAGCTTGTCCATCTGCGCCTCGTAGGCGGCGCACACCTGCATCGCGCCCTCGCCGCGCACGTGGCCGGAGGGCGGGTTGTTGGTGCGCACGGCCCAGCCCTCGATGAAGGCGTTGGGGACGACGTACGGGCCGCAGGCGAAGGCGACGGCGGCGGCCAGGGCGTCGGAGGAGGTGTCGGCGTAGGCGCCCGCGTCGAGCAGGATCTGCGCCTCGACCTTGACCAGCCTGCCCTCGGCGTCGGCGTGGTGGCGGTAGCGCAGCAGCGTGGGGTGGCGGTGGGTGTGGCCGAGGAAGGACTCCTCGCGCGTGGCGGCGAGTTTCACCGGGCAGCCGGTCCTCAGCGCCAGCAGGCCGAGCGGGAGCTGGAAGCTCCGGTCCTCGCGGTCGGCGGTGGCGCCGGGCACCCCGGTGACGACGACCTTCACCCGATCGGATGGCAGGCCGAACGCGGCGGCGGCGGTGTCCCGGTCGCCGTGCGGGTCGGTGGAGGCCAGGTACAGCTCGACGCCGCCGTCCGGGCGGGGCACGGCGAGACCGGCCTCGGCGCCGATGGGGGCGGGGTCCTGGCGGCCGATGCGGTACAGGCCCTCGACGACGACCTCGCCGGCCGCGTCGGGGTCGCCGTGGCGCAGCGGGATGTGCCGGATCAGGTTGCCGTCGGGGTGCAGCGGTTCGGCCTCGAAGGCCTGTTCGGGGTCGGTCACCGGGGCGAGCACCTCGTACTCGACGATGACGGCGGCGGCAGCCATCCGCGCGGTGTCGGGGTGGTCGGCGGCGACGGCCGCGATGGGCTCGCCGTGGTGGCGCACGACCTCGGAGGCGAAGACCGGGCGGTCGGCCGTGCCGCGGCCGTGCAGCGGGTCGCCGGGGACGTCCTCGTGCGTGACCACCGCGCGGACGCCGGGCATCTCCCGCGCGTGGGTGGTGTCGATGGACACGATGCGCGCGTGCGGGTGCGGGGAGCGCAGCACGGCCGCCCACAGCAGGCCCTCGGCCCACAGGTCGGCGGCGTACGGGAAGGTGCCCTCGGTCTTGGCGCGGGTGTCGGCGGCCGGGAGGGAGACGCCGAGTCCGTGCGGGAGCGGTTCCGGCTCGGGGGCGGCCTCCGCGGCCCGTACGGCCTGCGCGGTGGCTGCTTCGTCGGTCACGCCTGGCCTCCGTCCTGGCCGTAGGACTGGTCATGGGGCTGCTCGTCGGGTCCGGGGGTGCCGAGTGCGGCGGGGTTGACGCCGCCGGCGCCGGGGCCCGCCTGGTGCGGGATGCGGGGCGGGTCCGGCTCGCCGTCGGAGTCGTCCTCGGCGGCCGCGGCGTGCGCCTCGCGCTCGGCGACGACCTCCTTGACGGCGTTCACCACGCCCCGGTAGCCGGAGCAGCGGCAGAGGTTGCCGCACAGGGCCTGGCGGGTCTCCAGTTCGGTGGGTGCCGGGTTGCCCTCCAGCAGGTCGTGCACGGTCATCGCCATGCCCGGCACGCAGAAGCCGCACTGCACGGCGCCGCACCGCGCGAGCGCCCGCTGCACGTCCGAGGGCCGGCCGTCCTGCGCCAGTCCCTCGACGGTACGGACCTCGCTGCCGGCCGCGGTGACGGACGGGACCAGGCAGGACGCCACGAGCCGGCCGTCGACCTGCACGTTGCAGGCGCCGCACTCGCCCTGCGAGCAGCCGTCCTTGGCACCGGCGAGACCGAGCCGTTCGCGCAGCACGTAGAGCAGCGACTCGCCGATCCAGGCGTCGGTGACGGGCCGGTCGGTGCCGTTGACGCGGAGCACGTAGGAGGCGAGGGGGTGGTCGTCGTGCGGCGGCGGCGCGTCGTCCGCCGCGTGCGGCGCACCCGGCTCGCCCTGACCGTCCGGGGTGTCCGGGGTGTCCTGGGTGTCCGGAGCGTCGGGTGCCGTGTCGGCGTCCGGGGACCCTGCGTCGGCGGGTCCCGTCGTCGGGTCCGCGTCCGGGGCGGGTCCGGCGGGGGCCGTGGAGGGCTCCGACGGGCCCTCGGCGGCCTCGGGGGCCCCGTGGGCGGCCGGGGAGTCCTCTGGTGCCTCACCGGCCCCGGAAGCGGGCTCCGGGGCGTCCTGGTCGCCGGGATGCGGGTGCTCACGGTGTCCGGCCGGCGCGTCCTCGGCGGTCTCCGCCCCGGACCGCCACTGCGGCTCCGCGTACCCCTCGGCGGCGTACGGCTGGGGAACACCGGCCTCGCCGGACGGCTGCCGGGGCGCGCCGCCGTCGCCCGGGCCGGGCTCGCCGTGGGGTTCCGGGGCGGGCGCGGACGCGCCGGGGGCCTCCGGCGGGACGCCACCGTCCGGCCGCCCCTGCCCGTGCTCACCGGCCGACGGTACGGGCGTGCCCTCGGCCGGCGTCCCGCCGTACACCTCCTGAGCGTGCGGCAGACCCGCTCCGGACTGCCCCGGCACGGAACCGGCATCCGGCCGCCCGTGCCCATCGGCCGACGGTACGGGCGTGCCCTGAGCCGGCGTCCCGCCGTACACCTCCTGAGCGGGCGGCAGGCCCGCGTCCCGGCCGCCGGGCTCGGCGTACGGCAGGGGTGCGGCGGGGGGCAGGGGCTGCCCGCCGTACGTGTCCGCGGCGGGCGGCTGCCGGTGCGCGGGGACGTCGGTGTGAGGCCGGGGGGCGGGCTCCTGCCGGTCCCGCGCGGGGTCGTGTTCGCCGCCCCGCGGTCCCTGGTCCCCGTCCTGCGGGACCCCGGGCACGCCGGGCCCCCACGGGCTGCCGATGGCCTCCGTGGGCGCCCAGGGGGCGGGGGCGCCGCCCGGCAGGGTGGCCGGCGGGGTGCCGCCCCACTGCTCGACCAGGGAGGACGTGGTGAACTCGCCCGACTCGTCCGGCAGATCGCCGTCGGCCACGGGGATCGACCACTGGCCGGTGACGTCGTGACCCGGCGCCGGGTTCTCCGCGGCCGGCTCCTCGTAGGCCCATTGCCCGGTCGCGCCGGGGTGGTACGTGAACCGGTCCCCCGGCGCCGCGCCCGCCCCGGGGGCCTGCGGGTCGTGCCACTGGGCGCCGTCGACGGGCGCGCCGGGCACTCCCCAGGAGCCGGCGGCCGCCGGGCCGGTGCCCGCGCCGGCCGTCGGGTCGACCGTGATCTGCGGCGGCACGTAGCCGTGGCCGGGTGCGGCGAGCGGGCTCTCCATGGCGTCCAGCAGGGCGTCTATGCCTCCCTCGGGGAGGTTCACGAAGGCCGTGGCGCCGTCGTCGTAGTCGCCCTGGGGCAGCGGGTCCCAGCGGCTGCCGCCCGGGGGCGTGCCCTGTCCGTGCTGGTCGTCGGTCACGACAGCGCCCTCCCCAGTGCTCGTCGGGCCAGTGCGGCGACGGTGCGCCGCAGGTGCAGTACCGCGGGCGGAAGCGGTGGGACGGTGCCGTCCTCGCCGGGTGCGGCGTCGGGGATGCAGGCCGCGGCGACGTACTCCCCGAACGCGTTCAGTGCCTCGGGCACGATCGCGCGGTTGTTGTCCCAGTCGATGAGCTGCGCGACCCACTGCTCGGCGTCCAGGGGCCTGAGCGGCATCGGCGCTATGGCGCCCACCGCGCAGCGCACCCCGCGCCGCGCGGGGTCGAGCACGAGGGCGACGGAGGCGACCGCGCGGCCGGGGCCGGTGCGGCCGGTCGCCTTCAGGAAGACCTGGGGGGCGTGCAGCAGCGGCACGCGCACGTAGCCGATGAGTTCGCCGGGGCGCAGCAGGTCCATCCCGGCCAGCAGGTGCGACACCGGGAGTTCGCGGCGGGCGCCGCCCGGGCCCGCGATGATCAGCGTCGCCTCCAGCGCGGCCAGCACGGGCAGCGCGTCCCCGGTGGGGGCGGCGGAGGCGATGTTGCCGCCCAGGGTGCCCGCGTTGCGGATGTGCGGCGGTCCGGCGGCCCGCGCGGAGGCGGCGAGCGCGGGGATGAGGGCGGCGAAGTCGGGGCGGCCCATGCGGGCGTGGGTGAGACCGGCGCCGAGCAGCGCGTGCCCGTCCAGGTACTGCCAGCCGCGGATCTCGCTGATCTTGCCGAGGCCGACCAGCGCGGCGGGCCGGAGCTGCCCGGAGTTGACGGCGGCCATCAGGTCGGTGCCGCCCGCGACGGGCACGGCGGCGGGCATCTCCGTGAGGGCCGCCACGGCCTCGTCGAGCGTCGTGGGCAGCGTCACGGCCTGCGCCGCCTGCGGTGCGTGCGTGCTCAAGTCCGGCTGCCCCTTCCCGCTGCCCCACCTGGTCCCACCTGTGCTGCCGTACCGTACGGCCTGACAGGGCGGACGTGGCAACTCTGGCACATCTTGGCAGGTGCCGAGGACAGGGGTCCGTCAGGAGGCGTTCGCCCACCTCACCCCGGGCGCGGGCGGTTTCCCCCCGCACCACCGATACGCTTCCGATTGTCACTTTTCGGTGACCTTTGAGCCCGTTTCGCATGACTCGTTCGACGCGGCGCGAACGGGTGTGCGCATCCCGTTCGGATTCCCGGCGCGCGGGGGCGTCCGCCCGCGTGCGCCGGGAGCCCGGGCAAGCGGCTACCGGCCCGGCGGCGGGCCGTCGATCGGGCGCCCCAGGACGCCCGGGCGCCGCTGCCAGGGCAGCGGTCCGGTGGGTGGCCGGTAGGCGACCCCGAGGGCGTCCAGGCGCCGGTAGTGGGTGCTCATCCGCCGTTCGAAGCCGGCGAAGTCCCGGTCGGCGGGGGCGGGCAGATCGCTCCAGGCGACCTCGCAGAGCGCGGCGAGCCGGGGGAACACCTGGTAGTCGACGCGCCCCTGGTCCTCCATCACCTCGGTCCACACGTTGGCCTGGGTGCCCAGCACCCGCGCGGCCTCCTCGCCCGTCAGCTCCGGCGGCACGGGCTCGAACCGGTAGACGTCCTCCAGGGTGCGCACGTACCCGATCGGCACCGGCTCGTCGGGGCCCGCGTCCTGGCGGTAGTCCAGGTACACGTACTGCTGGGGGCACATGACCACGTCGTGCCCCGCGCGGGCGGCGGCGACCCCGCCGGTGTAGCCGCGCCAGGAGGACACCGCGGCGCCCGGTGCCAGGCCGCCCTCCAGGATCTCGTCCCAGCCGATCAGCCGCCGTCCCCGCGCGGTGAGCCACTTGTCGAAGTGCCCGATGAACCAGGACTGGAGCGCGTCCTCGTCGGCCAGTCCGAGGTTGCCGATCTGTTTCTGCGCGGCGTCCGACGCGCGCCACTGGTCCTTGAGGCATTCGTCGCCGCCGATGTGCACGAACGGCGAGAACGGGCCGGCGTCCGCGGGGAAGAGTTCCAGGACTTCCTCGAGCACCCCTTCGTAGAAGCGCAGGGTGTTGTCAGTGGGGGCGAGTACGTTCGGATTGATCCCCCAGGTGTCCCAGACGTTCAGGGAGGCGGTGTCGATGACATCGGAGTTGCCGAGTTCCGGATACGCGGCGATGGCGGCCTGCGAGTGGCCGGGTACGTCGATTTCCGGGACGACGCTGATATGCCGCTCGGCGGCGTAGGCGACGATCTCGCGGATGTCCTCCCGGGTGTAGTGACCGCCGTGCGGCCTGTCGTCCCACAGCGGTGAGGCGCGGTGGCCGATTTTCGTCCGGGCGCGCCAGGATCCGGTCCCGGTGAGCTTCGGATACCGCTGGATCTCGATGCGCCATCCCTGATCGTCCGTCAGGTGGAAGTGGAGGACGTTGAGTTTGTGCGCCGCCATCAGATCGAGATAGCGCAGCACGCCTTCCTTGGGCATGAAGTGCCGGGCCACGTCGAGCATCAGTCCGCGCCAGCGGAAGCGGGGGGAATCCTCGATTCTGACGTGCGGCACGGTCCACACCCGGTCGCGGCCCAGCGGGGCCCTGCGGAACGCGTCGGGGCCGAGGAGCTGCCGCAGCGTCTGGGCGCCCCGGAAGACACCGGCCGCGTCGCCGCCCGTGATCAGGACGCCGCTCCAGTCGCTGACGAGGTGGTACTCCTCCGGCCCCAGAGCGGGGTCGAGCACGAGCCCGATGCCGTCCCCGTCCGTGTCGTCGAGCTCCCGCCCTTCGCGCAGCGGCAGCCCGGTGGTCTGCCAGAGGACGGTGCGCAGCCAGTGGCCGACGCCCTCCGTCCCGTGATCGGCGTAGAGCCGGGAGTGCGCCGTCAGCCGCACCTCGCCGGAACCGGCGACGACACTGCGGGGCGCTGGAATCAGATCGCTCACATCAGTCCTTCACCGCGCCGCCCGGTGCGGGGACCGGACGCCGCTGTACGAGTACGAAGAAGACCGGCGGCGCCATCGGCGGGGCCGGCTGCGAGATGCCACTGACGACGGAGGAGTGGGCGAACAGGAAGTCGTTCCGGGCGGGGAGGGAGAAAAACGCGCCGGTGGTCGCGGAGACCGGCGCGCCGGGCGGGAAAGGATCCGCCGCGGAAAAGCGCGTGCGGCTCGTCCCGTCGATGTACGCGGCTTCCTCCGGCACCTCCGGAACGGTCTTCGCGAACTCCCGGAGCGGCCGGATCGTGAACGGCCGGGAGAACGCGACGCGCGACGGGACCGGCGACCGCGGCGTGTTCGGCCGGCCGAAGTCCCGCAGGGCGGAGAAGAATGGGACGGACAGTGCCTCCGGGGGCGCCGTCCGGGCCATCGGAAACGTGATCGGCAAGGTGGTCCGCGGCCGGAAGCGGAATCGCGTCACGGCGGTGGTGGCGGAAAAGGCGATCCGCGCGGAGGCGATCACCACGACCACCGCGACGGCGACGCCGTTGGGAAAGTACCGGCCGAATTCCCGCTGCCCGGACACCCACCGGAAGGAGTCCGGCGCGGGCACGGGGACACGGGCGCCCGGGGAGGTGGTCCGGTCGCCCCGGTCCCCCGGTCGGTCCGGAGGCACCCGGCACCATCCGGTGCGACGGGAAGGCCACCACCGGGGCGGCCGACGGTGCCGACGGCCGTCCAGGGCGCACAGGATTCACCCGGGATTTCCCGTCCCGGCTCACAAGTGTTGCGGACAGCTTCACGGACCCCCCGAGCGCGTTGCAGCATGCGCAATGACGATTCTGCTCTGCACAACACGTCCGAGGCTAGCGCCGCGACCGTCCGGGGTCACCGGGGCGCCGCCCGATTCAGGCCATGCGGCGCGTTCCGCCGGTCGACCCCTTCCGGGATCGGCGCGGCCGCGTGGCGCACGGCGCCGGCCCCCCTGACGCCGGATCAGCGGCGGCTGTTCGTCGACACACCGCTCGCCCACGAAGCCGCGGTCGGCAGCGGGAGACAGGGCCGAGCCGGACCCACGGGCGCCGGACGTCCGACGCGGGACCGACCGCGCGTCCACACGTCCACCGGACCGCCACACGGCCCCGGTCAGGAGGCCTCCTCCCCGGCGGACGCCCGTCCCGCCGCGGACACGGGAGCGTTCGCGGCACCGGGCGGACGGCACAAAGGCCCCCGGGGCGCACGAAGCGCACCCGGAGGCCTGGAGAGGACCGGACCGGTGGAGGAAGAGGAGGTACTACTTGTCGCCCTTGCCCTTGTCGTCCCCGCCGGCGCCCATGGACTCGTAGATCTCCTTGCACATGGGGCACACCGGGTACTTCTTCGGGTCGCGGCCGGGCACCCACACCTTGCCGCACAGCGCCACGACGGGGGTGCCGTCGAGGGCGCTCGCCATGATCTTGTCCTTCTGGACGTAGTGGGCGAAGCGCTCGTGGTCACCGTCGCCGTGGGAGGTCTGCGGCGTCGGCTCGACGAGGGTCCCCGTACCAGTCCCGCGCTCGGGCTCAAGAGTGCTCATAACAGCCAAGGGTACTGAAGCTCACACGCATCAGTTGAGCGAAGGGTCGTCCGGATACGTGGCCACCATCGCCAGCTCGTTGCGCTGCCGGCGCAGCACCTCGCGCCAGAGCCGCTCCGGGGACGGGGAGGAGACGTCGCCGGGCTCCGACTCCACGACGTACCAGGCGCCGTCCATCAGCTCGTCCTCCAGCTGTCCGGGGCCCCAGCCGGCGTATCCGGCGAAGATGCGCAGCGAGCCGAGGACGGAGGCGAGCAGCTCCGGCGGGGCCTCCAGGTCGACCAGCCCGATCGCGCCGTGCACCCGGCGCCAGCCCAGCGGCGCGGCCTCCCCGCCCGTCCCGCCGGGGACGACGGCGACACCCAGGGCCGAGTCCAGCGACACCGGACCGCCCTGGAAGACGACACCCGGCTCGCCGGCCAGGTCCGCCCAGCCCTCCAGGATGTCGCCCACGTCCACCGGCGTCGGGCGATTGAGGACGACGCCGAGGGAGCCCTCCTCGTCGTGGTCGAGGAGGAGCACCACCGCGCGGTCGAAGTTCGGGTCCGCCAGGGCGGGAGTGGCCACGAGCAGCCGCCCTGTGAGCGAGGACACCTCGGTCATGCCAGACATGATCCCGCATCTCGCTCCCACGTGGGGAGGCAACGGGGGTACGGGAGTGAACGCAGCTCAGGGCGGACTGGAGCACGCCCGGCGCACGACGGGAGTGGTGACCCCGCGTGCCCGGCGGAAAACCCTCCGTGTTGTGACAGACCCATGACGTTCCGGGGCCCTCCTCGGGCTTACGGAAGGGGGGTCGGGGGCGACTACCCTTTCCCTTCTGGCCCCTGCCCCACTCCCCACGGAACGCGAGATTCATGACCGTCAACGACGTCGATGACGTACTGCTTGTCCACGGCGGGACCCCGCTGGAGGGCGAGATCCGTGTCCGCGGTGCGAAGAACCTCGTACCGAAGGCCATGGTCGCCGCGCTGCTGGGCAGCGCACCGAGCCGTCTGGGCAACGTCCCGGACATCCGTGACGTCCGGGTCGTACGGGGTCTGCTGCAGCTGCACGGCGTGACGGTCCGTCCGGGCGAGGAGCCCGGCGAACTGGTGCTCGACCCCACGCGCGTGGAGAGCGCCAACGTCGCCGACATCGATGCCCACGCCGGGTCCTCGCGGATCCCGATCCTGTTCTGCGGCCCGCTGCTGCACCGGCTCGGGCACGCGTTCATCCCGGGGCTCGGCGGCTGCGACATCGGCGGCCGGCCCATCGACTTCCACTTCGACGTGCTGCGGCAGTTCGGCGCGACCATCGAGAAGCGGGCGGACGGCCAGTACCTGGAGGCCCCGCAGCGGCTGCGCGGCACCAAGATCCGGCTGCCGTACCCCTCGGTCGGCGCGACCGAGCAGGTGCTGCTGACGGCGGTCCTCGCGGAGGGCGTCACCGTGCTGTCCAACGCGGCGGTGGAGCCGGAGATCGAGGACCTGATCTGCGTCCTGCAGAAGATGGGCGCGATCATCGCGATGGACACCGACCGGACCATCCGCGTCACCGGTGTGGACAAGCTCGGCGGCTACACGCACCGCGCCCTGCCCGACCGCCTGGAGGCCGCCTCCTGGGCCTCCGCCGCGCTGGCGACCGAGGGCAACATCTACGTCCGCGGCGCCCAGCAGCGCTCGATGATGACGTTCCTGAACACCTTCCGGAAGGTCGGCGGCGCCTTCGAGATCGACGACGAGGGCATCCGCTTCTGGCACCCCGGCGGCCAGCTGAAGTCCATCGCGCTGGAGACGGACGTGCACCCGGGCTTCCAGACGGACTGGCAGCAGCCGCTGGTGGTCGCCCTGACCCAGGCGACGGGCCTGTCCATCGTCCACGAGACGGTCTACGAGTCCCGGCTGGGCTTCACCTCCGCGCTCAACCAGATGGGCGCCCACATCCAGCTGTACCGCGAGTGCCTGGGCGGCTCCGACTGCCGCTTCGGCCAGCGCAACTTCCTCCACTCGGCGGTCGTCTCGGGCCCGACGAAGCTCCAGGGCGCGGATCTGGTCATCCCCGACCTGCGCGGCGGTTTCTCCTACCTCATCGCCGCCCTCGCCGCCCAGGGCACCTCCCGCGTCCACGGCATCGGCCTGATCAACCGCGGCTACGAGAACTTCATGGAGAAGCTCGTGGAGCTGGGCGCGAAGGTGGAGCTCCCCGGCAAGGCCCTGGGCTGACACAAGCCGCCACACGAACGCCGATGGGGCGGTCACCCAGTGTGGGTGACCGCCCCATCGGCGTATGTGCAAGCGCCCTGAAGGGGCGCGGGGCCGCGGACATCTGCGGCTCCGCCGCGTGGGCGCGATCAGCCACAGACTGCCGGCAGTCGCCCACGGCGCCAGGCCTGAACGGCGCTTACGCGCCCTTACTTGCCCTTGGCGGCTTCCTTGAGCTTCGAGCCCGCCGAAACCTTCACGCTGTAGCCCGCCGGAATCTGGATCGGCTCTCCGGTCTGCGGGTTGCGCGCGGTGCGCGCGGCCCGGTGGGTGCGCTCGAAGGTCAGGAAACCGGGGACGGTGACCTTCTCGTCGCCCTTGGAGACGATGTCGCCGACGACCTCGGCGAACGCGGCCAGCACGGCGTCGGCGTCCTTGCGGGTCACCTCGGCGCGGTCGGCCAGCGCGGCCACCAGCTCACTGCGGTTCATGTTGTTACTCCCGTGTTCTTCTTGCCGTTGAGGCGTGCCACGCGGCGGAGCCGCATGTCGGGCACGGCCAAGCCGATGCTGCCAGGTTCCTCGGTGGGTCCCCTGACCCGGGTCCCTCGTCGGACCCTCGCGCCCAGGGACGCATCCTGCCTCTACCTGCGGCGGTAATGCCAATCCGGCACCCGCAGGAGTCGTGAGAACACCCCGGGGAGTCACACGAAGAGCGCCACGGCCCGGCCGCCACCCTAGAGGGCGGCCAGGATCTCCGGGTGCCCCGACGCGCCGTTTCCAACCCGCCGTGGCGATCCTCACAGCCCGCTCGGTGTCCAGGCCCCCCTAGGAGACCGACGCCCCCGCCGCCTTCGCCGCGTCGCGCACCGCGCCGGCGACGGCGCCCGCGACCTTGTCGTTGAAGACGCTGGGGATGATGTAGTTCGGGTTGAGCTCGTCCTCGGTGACCACGTCGGCGAGGGCCTTGGCGGCGGCCAGCATCATCTCGGTGTTGACGGTGCGGGACTGGGCGTCGAGCAGGCCGCGGAAGACGCCCGGGAAGACCAGCACGTTGTTGATCTGGTTGGGGAAGTCGGAGCGGCCGGTGGCCACGACGGCCGCCGTCTGGCGGGCGATCGCGGGGTCCACCTCGGGGTCGGGGTTCGCGAGCGCGAACACGATCGCGTCGTCGGCCATGGCGGCCACGTCGTCGCCGTCGAGGACGTTCGGGGCGGAGACGCCGATGAAGACGTCCGCGCCGCGTACGGCCTCCTTCAGGGTGCCGGTGAGGTTCTCGGGGTTGGTGTTGTCGGCGATCCAGCGCAGCGCGGAGCCGGGCGCGGCGTCGACCAGGTCGGCGCGGCCGGCGTGCACGACGCCGTGGATGTCGGCCACCACGGCGTTCTTCACCCCGGCGGCGAGCAGCAGCTTCAGGATGGCCGTCCCGGCGGCGCCGGCGCCGGACATCACGACGCGGATGTTCTCGATCGCCCTGCCGGTGACCCGCAGGGCGTTGGTCAGGGCGGCGAGGACGACGATCGCGGTGCCGTGCTGGTCGTCGTGGAAGACGGGGATGTCCAGGGCCTCGCGCAGCCGGGCCTCGATCTCGAAGCAGCGGGGGGCGGAGATGTCCTCCAGGTTGATGCCGGCGAAGCCCGGGGCGATGGCCTTGACGATCTCGACGATCGCGTCGGTGTCCTGGGTGTCCAGGCAGATCGGCCAGGCGTCGATGCCGGCGAACCGCTTGAACAGGGCCGCCTTGCCCTCCATCACCGGCAGCGCGGCCTTCGGGCCGATGTTGCCCAGGCCCAGCACCGCGGAGCCGTCCGTCACGACCGCAACGGAGTTGCGCTTGATGGTCAGGCGGCGGGCGTCCTCGGGATTCTCCGCGATCGCCATGCACACGCGGGCCACTCCGGGCGTGTAGACCATGGACAGGTCGTCACGGTTGCGGATGGGGTGCTTCGACGCCATCTCGATCTTGCCGCCGAGGTGCATCAGGAACGTACGGTCGGAGACCTTGCCCAGGGTGACGCCCTCGATGCCGCGCAGCTGCTCGACGATCTCGTCGGCGTGGGCGGTGGAGGAGGCCGCGATGGTGACGTCGATGCGGAGCTTCTCGTGGCCCGACGCGGTGACGTCGAGGCCGGTCACCGAGCCTCCGGAGGACTCCACGGCGGTGGTGAGCTGCGATACGGCGGTTCCGCTCGCGGGCACCTCCAGCCGGATCGTCATCGAGTAGGAGACGCTGGGCGCCGTTGCCATGGCCGACTTCCTCTGCTTTTACCGTGCCGCTGAGTGTGCCGTCCGATCGTCGCACCTACCCCTGGGTACGCGGTAGCCGCCCCGGATTGCGGACGTTTTGTTCACCGGCGCGTACCGGATCGCGGAAGGAAACGTCCATCACGCGGAAACGTCCGGGCAAGGAAAGAGGCCCACATCACAGTCCTGTGATGTGGGCCTCCCACTCGGTCTGAGTGACACCGACCCGCCATGCTCGCCTCGCGGCAAGTGGTCGCTCGAAGCGACTAAGGTTGGGCCCGGGGGCTTGGATCGGGCCGGTGCCACATCAAGGCTAACAAACGGATCCCGTAGGACCATTCCCGTGGCGCAACCGGTTTTTCCGGACGGCCCTCAGTCCCTCGTTCCCCCAGCCCCCAGCCCTTCAGTCCCTCAGCAGATCCGGCACCCCGGCCGCGTCCGGCTCGTCGCGGTCCGCCGAGACCACCGTCAGCTGCTGCGTGGCCCTCGTCAGGGCGACGTACAGCACCCGCAGGCCGGCCGGGGACTCGTCGGCGATCTCCGCCGGGGAGACGACGATCGTCGCGTCGTACTCCAGGCCCTTGGCCTCCAGGCTGCCGAGCGCCACCACGCGGTCGCCGAGCCCGTCGAGCCAGCGCCGGGCCTCCTCGCGGCGCTGCATGGCGACGACCACGCCGACGGTGCCGTCCACCCTCTCCAGCAGCCGGGCCGCCTCCGCGCGCACGGTCTCGCCCAGTACGCCCTCCGTGACGGCGAAGCGCGGCTCGACGCCGGTGGAGCGCACCGCCCTCGGCGCCTGCGACCCCGGCATGGCGAGGGCGAGCACCTTCGACGCCAGTTCGGCGATCTCGGCGGGGTTGCGGTAGTTCACGGTCAGCTCGAAGCGGCGGCGCGGGCGGGTGCCGAGGGCCTCGTCGCGGGCCTGGGCGGCCTCGTCGGGGTCGGACCAGGAGGACTGGGCCGGGTCGCCGACGACCGTCCAGGTGGCGTGCCGGCCGCGGCGGCCGACCATGCGCCACTGCATCGGGGTGAGGTCCTGGGCCTCGTCGACGATGACGTGCGCGTACTCGACGCGCTCCTGCGCGAGCCGCTCGGCCCGCTCCCGCTGTGTCTCCTCGCGCACCGGCATCAGCTCCTCCAGGCCGGTGAGCTGGTCCAGCGGGTCGAGTTCGCGCTTCCTGCGGGGGCGGGCCGGGGCGCCGAGGATCGCCTGGAGTTCGTCGAGCATCGCGATGTCGTGCACGGAGCGCCCGTCGCGCTTCAGCGCGCGGGCGACCTTGCGGACCTCGCCCGGGTTGAGGATCCGCCGGGCCCAGCGGCCCAGGCGCCGCTCGTCGGCCATGGCGTCCAGGACGGCGGCCGGGGTCAGCTCGGGCCACCAGGCGTCGAGGAAGGCGATGAAGTCGTCCTCGGTGGTGACGTCCTCGTCGAAGGAGGAGCGCAGCTCGGCGGCGAGCTGCGGGTCGGTGTGCCGGTTCCCGGCGCCGGAGCGCTCCCACAGGGCGTCCAGGAGCAGCTTGCGGGCGCGGGGGCGCAGCAGGTTGACCGGGGCGGTGCCGCCGAGGGCGGCGCGGCGGATGTCCGCCAGTTCCTCCGCCTCCAGTTCCAGGCGCCGTCCGAAGGCGACGACCCGCAGCCGCTGCGGTGCGTCGTGCCGCTCCAGCGCTCCGCGCGCGGCCTTCCGCAGCACCTTCAGCATGCGGTACGAGCCCTTGGCGCGGGCCACCGACGGGGAGTCGTACAGCGTGGCCTCGGCGCCGTCGACCAGCGAGCCGATGGCACGGATGGCGACCTGGCCCTCCTCGCCCAGCGAGGGCAGCACGCCCTCGGTGTAGGCGACGAGGAGCGGGGTGGGCGAGACGATGAGGATGCCGCCCGCGTACCGGCGCCGGTCCTGGTAGAGGAGGTAGGCCGCGCGGTGCAGGGCGACGGCGGTCTTGCCGGTGCCGGGGCCGCCCTCGACGTACGTGACGGAGGCGGCGGGGGCGCGGATCACCAGGTCCTGCTCGGCCTGGATGGACGCGACGATGTCCCGCATGGTGTGCGTACGGGCCTGGCCGAGCGCGGCCATCAGGGCGCCGTCGCCGATCACGGGCAGTTCGTGGCCGTCGAGGGACGCCGTCAGTTCGGGGCGCATCAGGTCGTCCTCGACGCTCTGGACCCGGCGGCCCTTGGAGCGGATGACGCGGCGGCGTACGACCCGGCCGGGGTCGACCGGGGTGGAGCGGTAGAAGGGGGCGGCGGCCGGTGCCCGCCAGTCGATGACCAGCGGGGTGTAGTCCTCGTCCAGGACGCCGATGCGGCCGATGTGCAGGGTCTCGGCGATGTCGGCGGTGTTGTCCGGGCGTACGGCGCCCTCGGCGGGCTCGACGGCGGTGTACGCGCCGTCGGGGCCCTTCTTGCCGTCCTTGCCGAGCAGCAGGTCGATCCGGCCGAAGAGGAAGTCCTCGTACTCGTTGTTCAGCCGGTTGAGGTGGATGCCGGCGCGGTAGACCTGGGCGTCCCGCTCGGCGAGGGCGCCGGGCGTGCCGACCTGGCCGCGCAGGGCGGCGTCGCGCATGAGGAACTCGGCCTCGTGGATCTTCTCCTCGAGGCGCCGGTACACCCGGTCGAGGTGTTCCTGTTCGAGTCGGATCTCCCGGTCGCGAACGGAGTCGTGAACCGGGTCGACCACGGTTTCCTGTTGAGCCTGAGCGGCCACCGGGCCCCCTTCTGACGTGCTGGGCAGCCGTCAACCGTACGCGAAGGGGACCCCGGTCGGCTACGGGCCCACCCGGTGGACCCCGCCGGAGACGCGGGGCCCGGCACGCACTCCCCGGAACACGCGCGCCCCCGGAAGGGGCCCGGCCGCGTCGTCACCGGTCGCCGACGCCCCCACGCCCGGCCGCGCGGGGGCGGTACCAGCGCGGCGGCCGGCGGCTGGTGGCACGGAAACGCGCTCGCGCGGGGGCGATCCCGTCGCCCCCGCTCACCGGTGCCGGCCCGATCGGCCGGGCAGGTCCTACGCGTCGACCTCGACGAGCAGCTTGCCGTCGAAGGTCATGACCTGGAAGTGGTCGATCTCGTTCGGCGCGAAGGCGGCGCCGCCCTGGACGTACAGCGGCTGCCTGGCCTTGTCCGTCTTGGCGTCCGGGATTCCGTAGCCCTCGCCGGGCACGGACCAGGAGTTGACCGTCTCGCGCTCGCCGTTCTTGCCGACGGCGACCAGCGAGCACTTCTGCTCGCCCTTGACGTTCTTCAGCTCCGTGACGATCTCGGTGCCCCAGAGCTTCTTCTCCAGGGCCACGGTCGCGGTCACCTGGGTGGTGGGATCGGTCGCCATGATCTTGTCGGAGCTCTTGTCGAAGGCCTCCTTGGCGGGGTTGGCCGCGAGCGTCCGCCCGGTGCCGCCCCCGTTCCCGCCCCCGTCGTCCCCGCCGCTGGCGGCCACGGCCACGAACGGCCCGCTGACGATCAGCGCGCCGGCGGCGGCGACCATGTAGAAGTTGCGGCGGCGCTTCCTCGCACGGCGCTCGGCCACCTCGTCGACCAGCTTCTCCACCACGCGCGGGGAGGGTTTGGCGGACAGCGACTCGCCCAGCGCGGGCGTCCCGGTGCCGGGCAGGTCCGCGAGCGCGGCCAGCATCGGTTCCATGCCGGCGAGCTCGTCGAGCTGCTGGGCGCACCACTCGCAGGTCGCGAGGTGCGCCTCGAAAGCGGTCGCCTCGGCGTCGTCGAGGATGCCGAGGGCGTAGGCGCCGACGGTCTCGTGCTCGTTCGGCACCGGTGATCCCTGCATGGGACCAGACATACCCGTACCGCCCTCTCCGTATCCCCCGTAAACCCTCGTCACGCCGTCACCCCCCGCTCCTCCAGAGCCAGCTTCATCGACCGCAGGGCGTAGAACACCCGGGAGCGGACCGTTCCGCTGGGTATGCCGAGTGTCTGGGCCGCCTCATTGACGGTACGCCCCTTGAAGTACGTCTCGACGAGTACCTCCCGGTGAGCCGGGGTCAGGTCGTCGAGCGCGTCCGACAGCGTCATCAGCCACAGCGCCTTGTCGATCTCGTCCTCCGCGGGGATGACCTCCAGCGGCGACGGATCGACCTCCTGCGGCCGGGCCTGCCGGCTGCGGTGGCCGTCGATGACGATGCGCCGGGCGACCGTCACCAGCCAGGGGCGTACCGAACCGGTCGCCCGATTGAGCTGACCGGCGTTCTTCCAGGCACGGATGAGCGTTTCCTGAACGACGTCCTCGGCGCGCTGCCGGTCTCCGGCGACCAGCCGCAGGACGTAGGCCAGCAGAGGACCGGCGTGCTCGCGGTACAGCGCACGCATCAGCTCCTCATCGGGTTCCGAGGGCTGTGAGGACATGCGATGTCGGGCCCTCGCTCCACGTTCATTGGCCACGGCCGCATCCTTGCGCACGCCCACCTCCGGTGTCCGGGGGATCCCCCCGTCGGTCGCTCGACAACCGGTACGGACGTCAGGGGGCGCGTGTTCAAAGCGAGATGACGGTTTTCCGCGAGGTCAGGTGACGACCGGGACATGAACCCACATTCCCCCCGCCTCTTCTTTACATTTCCGACACAACGGCAAGGGTGTGATGCCGATCACAGTGCGGGAGTGGTGAACTGCGTTGTGGTAGACGTCACTTCAGCATTCCTCCGCGGACCGCGTGGACGTCGCTCAGGCCCGCGCGAGTGCCGCGCGCCGGCGGTGGCGGGCGACGCGCTCCCGGTTGCCGCAGATCTCGCTGGAGCACCAGCGCCGCCTGCGCCCCCGGGAGGTGTCGACGTACACGATCGGGCAGTTGTCGCCCTCGCACTGCCGCAGGCCGCCGCGTGCGACGGGGTCGGTGAGCAGGTCCACCGCGTCCCGCGCGACGGCCGCGAGCAGTGCCGCGCGGCCGGGCGGGCCGTCGAGGCGGCGCACCAGCGCGCCGTCCTCACCGGGCACCGCGCGGGGCACCGGCGGCGCGGCACGGGCCAGTTCGTTGATCCGGGCGAGCGCGAGGTCGTACGAGCGGACACCGGGCACCGGCCGTCCGCGCACCAACGGGGCGAGCCACCCGCGCAGTTCGCGGAAGGCCGCCGGCCAGGACGCGTCGGCGTGGGCGAGCGCGGTGCCCGCGGGCACGAGCCCGGACCCGGTGATCCAGGCGCGCAACACCTCCACGGAGCCGAGCCGTTCCACGGGATGGGTGGTCGCGAGCAGGTCCAGGCAGACCCGCCCGGTGTCGAACCGCAGCTCGTGGGGCGCCGTGACCGTACCCAGTGCCATGTTCCTGCCACCGCCTAGGGTGGCCCCGCGCGAGGGGGCCGGTGAGCGATCCGGGAAGCCGTTCCCCTCCCACAGTGCCTGCCCGCCCCGGCCGCCGGAACCCCTCGCGCCGCGCTCAGCCCTCCCCGTACTTCGTCTCCGCCACCGGGTCCAGGGCGAGGCGGTAGCCGCGTTTGACGACCGTCTGGATCAGCTTCGGGGTGCCCAGCGCGGAGCGCAGGCGGGCCATGGCGGTCTCCACCGCGTGTTCGTCGCGGCCCGCGCCCGGAAGGGCGCGCAGCAGTTCCGCGCGGGAGACGACCCAGCCGGGCCGCCGGGACAGCGCCCGCAGCAGCGACATCCCGGCCGGCGGTACGGGCCGGAGCGCGCCGTCCACCAGGACCGCGTGCCCCCGGATCTCCACCCGGTGCCCGGCGACGGGCAACGCGCGTGCCCGCGCGGGCAGTTCCCGGCAGAGGAGCTGGACCAGCGGGCCGAGCCGGAAGCGTTCGGGCTGCACCGTGTCGATGCCGCGGGCCTGCAACGGCAGCGCGGTGACCGGGCCGACGCAGGCGGACAGCACATCGTGGCCGAGCGCGGCGAGCAGGTCGTCGAGCAGTCCGCGTTCCTCCGCGCGGGACAGCAGGGACACGGCGGCGGGCGCGCTGGTGAAGGTGACCGCGTCCAGGGTGCGGGCGACGCACCCGTCGATGAGGCGGTCGACGGGACCGAGGTCCTCCGGCGGCAGCCACCGGTAGACCGGTACCCCCACCACCTCCGCTCCCCCGGCCCGCAGCGACTCCACGAACCCGGGCAGCGGCTCACCGTGGAGCTGTACGGCGATCCGCAGTCCGTCGACGCCCTCCTCCAGGAGCCGGTCGAGCACCTCCGCCAGGGACTCCGACGCCGGCGACCACTCCTCGGTCAGCCCGGCGGCCCGGATCGCGCCCTTCACCTTGGGCCCGCGCGCCAGGATCCGCACCCCGCGCAGCCGCGCCAGCAGGTCCTCGCCCAGCCCCCAGCCGTCGGCGGCCTCCACCCAGCCCCGGAACCCGATGGCGGTGGTGGCGACCGCGATGTCCGGGGCCTGCCCGATGATGTCCTTGGTGGCGGCCAGCAGTTCGCTGTCGTCGGCGAGCGGCACGATCCGCAGGGCGGGGGCGTGCAGTACGGCGGCTCCGCGCCGCTCAAGGAGTGCGCCCAGCTCGTCGGCCCGTCGCGCCGCGGTCACCCCCACGGTGAACCCCGCGAGGGGTCCGTGTTCCGGTGGCTGCTCTTGTTCGTCGTACATGGCTCTCGTCCCGGCTCGAGTCGGTGTACCGCACGAAGGTGCGTACTGCGTGGAGGCGCGGCTCCGCCTGCACGCCGATCGAGCCTGTCAACGATCCATGACAGGCTCGGTTCGGCTTCATGTCACCAGTGTTACGTCACTTCGCGTCACACGTCGGCGTAGCTGAGCTGCGGCTTCTCCTGCGGAGCGGCGTCCGTGTCCGTCGGCCGGGCCGCCGGGCGGCGCAGGTATACGGCCCAGGTGGCCACGAAGCAGACCACGTAGCAGGCGAGGAAGGCGACGAACGCGCCGGTGCCGGAGCCGTAGGAGAGGAAGGACTGGCGGAAGGCCAGGTTGATGCCGACCCCGCCGAGCGCGCCCACCGCGCCGATCAGCCCCATGGACGCCCCGGACAGCCGCCGCCCGTACGCGGCCGCCTCCTCACCCACGAGCCCCCTGGCCAGGGCCTTCGCCTGGAAGATGCCGGGGATCATCTTGTACGTCGACCCGTTGCCGAGGCCGGTCAGCACGAACAGCACCACGAAGGCGACGGTGAACAGCGCCAGCGACTCCCGCATGGAGGCGACGATCAGCACCACCGTCGCCGTGCCCATGGCGACGAAGTTCCACAGCGTGATCCGCGCGCCGCCGTACCGGTCGGCGAGCGAGCCGCCCACCGGGCGGATCAGGGAGCCGAGCAGCGGGCCGATGAAGGTGACGTACGCGGCCTCGAGCGGGGTGCGGTCGAACTGGCTCTGCAGCACCTGCCCGAAGGCGAAGCTGTAGCCGATGAACGAGCCGAAGGTGCCGATGTAGAGGAAGGACATGATCCAGGTGTGCGCTTCCCCGGCGGCGTCCTTGGCGGCGCCGGTGTCGTTCTTCACCGAGGCGAGGTTGTCCATGTACCGCGCGGCGAGCACGGCGGCGACGACGATCAGCGGGATGTAGATGCCGAGCAGCACGCGCGGCCCGCCGCTCGCGCCGATGATCGCGAGGGCGGCGAGCTGGATCACCGGGACGCCGATGTTGCCGCCGCCGGCGTTCAGTCCGAGCGCCCAGCCCTTCTTCCTGAGCGGGAAGAAGGCGTTGATGTTGGTCATGGAGGAGGCGAAGTTGCCGCCGCCGATCCCGGCCAGCAGGCCGACCAGCAGGAACGTGGAGAAGGACGTTCCCGGCTCCATCACGGCGAACGCGGCGACGGAGGGCACGAGCAGCAGCCCCGCGCTGATCACCGTCCAGTTCCGTCCGCCGAAGACGGCGACGGCGAAGGTGTACGGCACCCGGACCACGGCGCCGACCAGCGTGACCATCGACGTCAGCAGGAACTTGTCGGCGGGCGTCAGCCCGTACTCCGGGCCCATGAAGAGCACCAGCACGGACCACATCGTCCAGACCGAGAACCCGATGTGCTCGGACAGCACGGAGAAGAGGAGATTACGGCGGGCGATCCTCTCTCCGCCGCGGTTCCAGAAGGTCTCGTCCTCCGGGTCCCACTCCTGAATCCAGCGGCCGCTGCGGGCTGTCATGAGGCCTCCACTGCTCTCCGGGGGCGCGGGCGGTGCCGCGAGGGGGTGGTCCCGACGGTAGGGAGAGGGCGTTTCGTCGCTGTGGCAGGCGGTGACCGGCAGGGAACGTTGCGCTCACCCGGGACGGGGACCAGGTGAGAGGTACGGCGGCTTCAGCGCCGCGGGGGTGGTGCGGCAGGCCCGCCCACCTCGAACCGGAGCAGCTTCCCGACCCCCCGCCCCAGCACGCCGTCACCGAGGGCCCACCCTCCCCAGGAGTCGGCGTACTCCTGCACGAGACGCAGTCCACGCCCGGACCCGGCGTCGCGCGGGGCGAGCGGTACGAAGTCCTCACCGGACCCGCCGAACGGGGCGGGGACGTGCGGGTCGCTGTCCCACACCCCGACCCGCAGCCGGCCGTCGCTCAGCCCCGTGAGCCGCAGGGAGGCGGGCCCTTGGTGTGCAGGCAGGCGTTGGTGACCAGCTCCGACGTCAGCAACTCCACCTGGACACCCATCACGGGGGCCGCGGTTTCCTGGACGCGGAGGCACAGTTGGTCAAGTACCGAGCCGTACTGGACCACATGACATCCTGCGCACTCGGGCCCGCCGAGTCCCGCGACTTCATCCACCACCTCGTCCGAGAAGCCTGAGAAGCCTGAGAAGGAACACCGTGCCCACCATCCGCTGGCGCAAGTCGTCCCACAGCGGCGACAGTTCGAACTGCGTGGAGATAGCCACCACCCCCGCCGTCGTCCTCGTACGCGACTCGAAGGACACGTCCGGCCCCCGGCTCGGCCTCTCCCCCGCCACATGGGTCGCCTTCCTCACCCACATCATCAAGTGACCGTGACGTCAGCCCCGGTGCGCCCCGGTGCTCGGCTGGGGGCGCTTGCGCCTGCTGCCGTTCGGCCACAGGCGCGGCTTCCGCTTCGCGCCGAGGTCCTCGATCCAGCCGACCGTGAGGATCATCAGGCCGATGAGCGGCCAGACCAGGGCGAACGTCCAGAACGTGTACGAGCTGTCGAGGGCGGCCGTGGCCCGCTCGCCCTGCATGAACGGGAGCCGGTACAGCAGGTCGATGATCGGGAACGTCAGCATGATCATCATGTTGTGCCACAGGTAGATGGTGACGGCCCGGTTGTTGGACAGGGTCACCAGCTTGTCCCAGTTCGCCAGGCGTCCGGGGAGTTCGCGCCAGGACGGCGAGTACTGGAGCAGGATCACCACGAAACCGAACGACCAGGTGGCGTCGGCCAGCGGAATGTCGTTGAGGTCCCAGCCCGAGGGACCGAGGTGGCCCGAGGCCCACCACAGGCCGAAGGCCATGACCAGGGACGCGCAGGAGACGGAGACGTACCTCGGGATCCGCTTCAGCATGCCGTCGTGATGGGCGAAACCGAGGACCCAGCAGCCGCCGTAGACCGCGAAATCGATGACCGCGTTGCCCAGTTCGCCGGGGATGGTCACCAGACCGGTGCCGACGATCGCCGTCAGACCGAGCGGCGCGAGCAGCGTCGGCCAGGGTGCCTTGCGGAAGAGCCACAACAGCAGCGGCGACGCGATGACGAACCACAGGTACGCGCGCAGGTACCACAGCGGCCCCACCGTCTCGTCCGCCCACGTGCTCTCCAGCGGGCCCACGACTCCGGCCTCCACCGGGTAGGGCGGGGCGCCGACCGGGACGACGTAGTTGACCAGGTTGACCAGACCCCACACCCCGTCCTGGTCGGGGTCCTTCGAAGGGCTCCAGTCGACCAGGAACAGCAGTACCAGCACGACCGCCCCGAACGCCCACATCGGCGGCAGCAGTCGGCGGACCCGCCCGCGGATCACGCTCCACGCCGGACGCTTCAGCGAACGCGCCATCAGCGAGCCGGCCAGCGCGAACATCACGCCCATCGACGGGAACAGCACCGACAGCCAGGCCCAGCCGAAGAGGTGGTACACCACGACGCGGACCAGGGCGATGGAACGCAGCAGGTCCAGGTAGCGGTCGCGGCCCGGCTTCTCGGGCTCCGGGGCGGAGGCCGTCTCGGGCGCCGGCTCGGCCGCGCGCTGCCGCGGGAGCGTGTACGGCGTCCCCGGGGCCGCGCCGGTGTTCCCCGCGTACGGCGTTCCGTACGGGCCCGCCGGTTCCGGGTTCGTACCCGTGCCGGTCGTGTATCCGTGAGTCATGCCACGGGCCTCCGATCATCGCTGTGCGGGGCGCGCTGGCTCGGCACCGCTCCGCCGACGGGCGCCTCGACGACGCCGGTGCGCCGCAGCTTCTGCCAGCGCAGGCGGCCGCCGGTGAGTGCGGTGATCCAGGACTGGAGCAGCACGACGTACATGAGCTGGCGGTAGAGGATCTGCTGCAGCGGCAGCGAGATCAGGTGGGTCATGCGTTCACGGTCGAGGCGGAAGGCGAAGGCCGCGCAGACCGCCTGGATGGCCAGGACGCCCAGCCACGCCGCGATCGTCTTCTCGGTGGGGCCGAAGACGACGCCGTAGAGCAGGAAGACGTCGATCAGCGGGGCCAGCAGCGGGGCCACGATCATGAACAGGGAGACGAAGGGCAGGCCGACGCGGCCGAAGCGGCCGGAGGGGCCCTTGTCGATCACCGCGCGGCGGTGCTTCCAGATGGCCTGCATGGTGCCGTACGACCAGCGGTAGCGCTGGGACCACAGCTGCTGGACGGACTCCGGGGCCTCCGTCCAGGCGCGGGCGTTCTCGGCGTACACCACGCGCCAGCCGGCGCGGTGCAGCGCCATGGTGACGTCGGTGTCCTCGGCGAGGGTGTCGTCGCTCATGCCGCCGATGGGCTCCAGGGCGGAACGGCGGAAGGCGCCGACCGCGCCGGGGATGGTCGGCATGCAGCGGAGGATGTCGTACATCCGGCGGTCCAGGTTGAAGCCCATCACGTACTCGATGTGCTGCCAGGCGCCGATGAGGCTGTCCTTGTTGCCGACCTTGGCGTTGCCGGCCACCGCGCCGACCCTGGGGTCACCGAAGGGCTGGACGAGTTCGCGGACGGTGGACGGTTCGAAGACGGTGTCGCCGTCCATCATCACGACGATGTCGTAACGGGCGTTGGCCAGGCCCCGGTTGAGGGCGGCCGGTTTGCCCGCGTTGAGCTGGCGGATCACCCGTACGTTGGGCAGGCCCATCGCCTCGACGATGCGGGCGGTGCCGTCGGTGGAGCCGTCGTCGATGACGAGGACCTCGATCGGGTGCTCGCTCGCCATCAGGGAGTTGACGGTGTTCTCGATGCACTTGGCCTCGTTGTACGCCGGGACCAGGACCGTCACCGGTTCGTGGACCGGCGGGCCCCAGCGGAAGTTCTTCCGGCGGACGCGGCGGGCGTGGGCACCGGAGAGGAGGAGCATCAGGACGAAGCGGGCGATGACCAGGGTGCCGATGATCGCGAGGCCGACCACCAGGACGTCGGTGACGTGCTCGGAGGCCTGGACCAGGAAGATCCACGCCTTGCCCTTCCAGAGTTCGGCGCCGGTGACCGGGCTGTGCGCGCTGGGCGCGTCCAGGGCCTCGGTGAGGTTGTCGAACTCGTAGCCCTTGTCCTTCAGGTCGGGCAGGAACCTGTCGAGTGCCTCGACGGTCTGGCTGCGGTCGCCGCCGGAGTCGTGCATCAGGACGATGGCGCCCTTGCCGCCGTGCGGCGTGGCGCGGCGGATGATCTCGTCGACGCCGGGCCGCTTCCAGTCCTCGCTGTCGGTGTTGTTGACGACGGTGAGGTAACCGCGGCTGCCAATGTACTCGGTGACCGGCCAGGACTCGTTGTCCATGGCCTCGGCGTAGGAGGAGTACGGCGGGCGGAAGAGGGAGGTGCGGATGCCGGCCGCGCCGGTGATCGCCAGTTGGTTCTGCGACAGCTCCCAGTCGATGCGCTTCGTGGACTGGAGGGCGAGGTCGGGGTGGTTGAAGGTGTGCAGGCCGACCTCGTGGCCCTCGTCGACCATGCGCTGGACGAGGTCCGGGTAGCGGGAGGCCATGGTGCCGGTGACGAAGAAGACCGCGTGCGCGTCGTGCTTCTTCAGCACATCGAGCACCTTCGGGGTCCAGGTCGGGTCCGGGCCGTCGTCGAAGGTGAGGACGAGGCGGCGGTCGGGCACGCTCAGGCTCTGGAGCTTGCCCGCGCGGGCGTCGATGACCGGGCCGCCCTCCAGTATCTCCTCCGGCACCTGGGTGGTGGGGGCGGGTTTCTGGACGCGGTGGTCGGCGAGGATCTCGCTGTGCACGTATCCGCGCAGCATGAGCATGGCCGCCAGGGCGACGAGGACGAGCACCGGGAGCAGCAGGCGCAAGGGCACGCGGCGGCGCGAGGCGCCGTCACGGGCCTGGCGGGCGGCCCGGTGACGGGGGGAACGGGATGCCATCAGACGACGTTCTCCGGGGACGGTGCGGTGGGAGCGGTGGACGGCTCCGTCCGTGCGGCGGAGCCGTGGGCGACGACCGGCAGGCCGGCGGGGACACCGGCGGCGTTGTCGGTGCCCCCGGCCTCTCCGTCGCCGGTGGGGGCGGTCGACGCGGGATCGGGGATCTTCGACCCCGGCGGGTCGGCGGGCGTCGTACCCGCGGTGTCGTCCGAGGGCGTGGTGGTGTCGCCGCCACTGCCGGTGGCCGAGCCGGTGGTGTTCTGCCGGGTCGACGGGGGTGCCGGGTCGGTGGCGTCCGGCTGGTCCGCGGTGCCGGCCCCGCCGCCCGTCGCGGGGGCGGTGGTGCCGTCCGAGGGGGTGCCGGAGCCGGGCGTGGCACCCGTCTCCTCGGGTCGTGGTGTCGTCTCGACCTGACCGGTGGGTTCGCTCTCCTGGCCGGGGACGGGCATCCAGGGGGCGTCGGAGCTGCCGGACAGCAGTGTGGCGACCATGACGACGGCGTAGCCGACGCAGGCGAGTCCGACGGCCAGGCCGATACGGCGGTAGAGGCGGATGCGGCGGCCGGACTCGTCGACGAACACGGGTCCGCCGGCGGCCTCCTGCCCGCCGCCCGCCCGGCTCGCCGCCCGGCGCAGTTCGAGGCCTTCCCCGATCTGCACGGAGTCGAGCTGGACCGTCACCTCGTGCGGGTCGTGGGTGGCCGCGGCGGAGTCGCCGGGGTCCGGGGCGGGGTCCGGGAACTCGGTCGGCGCACCCGAGTCCGAAGCGGGGTGCAGGAACTCCGTCGGCGCACCCGAGTCCGAGACGGGATGCAGGAACGCGGTCGGCGCACCGGCTGTCCCGGGGTCGGACAGCGGGTGTCCGGACACCGGAGGGAAGACGGCTGTTCCGGGGTCCGACGGCGGGTGTCGGAAGGCCGACGGGGAACCGGCCGCTCCGAAGTCGCCCGAAGGGCGTGCTCCGGCCTGCCGGGACGAAGGGCCCGCCGTCGTGGCACCGGAGGCCCCGCCCGGCCGGCGGGGTATGCGCAGGGCGGCGGTGCGCTCGGTGTCCCAGGGGGCGTCCACCGGGCTCTCGGACGGCGTCGACCGGTGCGGTGCCGTGGTGCCCCCGGCGCCCCAAGGAGCGTCCACCGGGCTCTCGGACGGCGTCGACCGGTGCGGTGCCATGGTGCCCCCGGCGTTCCAGGGAGCGTCCGGCCGACCCTCGGACGGTGCCGCGGGGCCACGGGGGTCACCGGCCCCCGGGCCGGTCCACGGCTCGGGCCGGACGGAGGGGTTCGCGCGGTGAGCGGCGTCGGGCAGGACCTGGGTCCGGTCGCCGCCGGGGAAGGCTCCGGGACGGGCCCAGTGGTCGTCGAGGGAGCCGGGGCCGGCCCCGCGCACGTCCGCGCCGGCGGGCCCCTCGTTCAGGGGGAAGACCCTCGTCTCACGCAGGTCCTCGTGCTCGGCGTTCCCGAACGCCGGTATGCCCTCAGGTCGTTCCAGTTGGGTTTCTTCTCGCCATTTTTCCACGCGCACGCACTTCCCCCCACAGGGCACTTACGGTGCGCGTACGACTCGAGCACCCGCCGGCGGACCGGGCCCGCACCCGCTCCGAGCGCCCCGTTTATCACACCGTGCTCGAGGACCGAATGTAGCGCACGTGGAAGTCCTGTGTTCCCGGTGCGGTCATTCGTGTCAGTAGTGAGACATCACCGGGCGGCCATCACGGCGACGTCCCGGTCGGGCAGCCATCCCTCCTCCGGACGCCGCAGCCAGCCCTCCTCGGCGGCGACGACGGCCGCCGCCCGCCGGAGAACACCCAGAGCGGGATGAACAAGCCCTTTACGCCACACAAGGGACACCGGTGACAGGGGAATCGGGTCCACGAGAGGGCGCAGCACCGTCGAGGGAAGTGGCGGAAAATCGACCACGGCGAGGATCGGGTGACGGGTCCTGGCCATGATCCGCTGGAACTCCTCCTCCCCGACGGCCAGCGGCGCGGGCGGCGCGAGCGCGATCCCCCGCCCTTCGAACAGCGACCGCGCGAGGTCCGTCCACTCCGGCGTACGGGGGTTGCCGGCCCCGGCGTAGACCGTCTCGCCGGCCAGCGCGGCGAGCGGCACCTCGGCCAGTGCGGCCAGCGGGTGGTCCTCGGGCAGGACGACCGCCATCGGCTCGTGGCGCACGGGCTGCTGGTCGAGCCCGGCCCGCAGCGCGGGGGCGAGGCCCGCGAACCGTCCGAACGACGCGTCGAGCCGCCCCGCGAGCAACTCCCCCGCGGCCCCGGTCAGCCCGCTCTCGTAGCGGGCCATCAGTTCGTGGGCGGGGGCGAGTTCGCGGGCCCGGTGGAGTACCCGGCGCGGGGTGGCGAGGCCCGGCGAGTTGAGGTCCACCAGCAGGGGCCGGGCCTGCCCGGCGGCGGCGAGCAGGTCGTCCTGCGCCTGGAGCACCGCGCGGGCGTACGGCAGCAGGCGTTCGCCGTCGGCGGTGAGCGTCACCTGGCGGGTGGTCCGTACGAACAGCTCGTTGCCCAGTTCCCGTTCCAGCCGCCGTACGTCCCTGCTGAGCGCCTGCTGGGCGACGTGGAGGCGGGTGGCGGCCCGGGTGAAGTGCAGCTCCTCGGCGACGGTCACGAAAGCGCGCAGCAGGCGGGGGTCGAGGTGGGCGGGGGCCGACATTCCGCGAACTTACAACACGGGTGCGTCAATCGGTGCCGGAAAGGTGTTGGACCGGCCGCACGGCCACGGGCGACGGTGGTGTCATGCCCCAGCCGACCTCCCGTTCCCGGGACACCCCCCTGCTCACGGTCACCGCCGACACCCTGGTCGCCGTCGACTTCGGCCCGCGCGGGCGGCGCGAGCCCCGCGCGAAGGGCCCGTACCGCCGCCCCGGGGGCCCGTACCGCCGTCTCTTCGCGCTGCCCGGCGCCCGCGCGTTCACCGCGGGGAACCTGATCGCGCGGCTGCCGATGGGCATGTTCAGCGTGAGCGCGGTCGTGATGATCGCCGGGACGCGGGGCTCGTACGCCCTGGCCGGCGCCGTCACCGCGACGGGCCTGGCGGCGACGGCGGTGGTCGCGCCGTGGACCGCGCGCCTGGTCGACCGGTACGGGCAGGCCCGTATCGCCCTGCCGGCCACGGTGTTCGCCGTGCTCGGCTCCCTCGCGCTGCTGCTCTGCGTGCGGCACGGCGCCCCGGCCTGGACCCTGTTCGCCTCCTACGCCGCCACCGCCACCACCCCCAACACCGGCGGGATGTCGCGGGCGCGCTGGGCGCACCTGCTGAAGGGGGACGCCGAGGCCCTGCACACCGCGAACTCCTTCGAACAGGCCGCGGACGAACTGTGCTTCATGCTCGGTCCGGTGCTCGCGGCCTTCCTGTGCGGGACGTTCTTCCCGGAGGCGGGCACGCTCGTGGGTGCCGTGCTGCTGCTGACGGGCATCCTGCTGTTCACCGCCCAGCGGTCGACCGAGCCGCCGGTCGAGCGGCGTTCCTCCGGGCGGGCGCCGCTGCGGGCGCCCGGCATGCGGCCGCTGCTGGCGGTCTGTCTCGCGACGGGCGCGGTGTTCGGCTCGCTGGAGGTCGTCACCCTCGCGTTCGCGGACGAGCGGGGGCACCGCGCGGCGGCCGGTGCGGTGCTCGCGCTCCAGGCGGCCGGCTCCTGTGCGGCGGGGCTGCTGTACGGTGCGGTGCGCCCGGCGGGGTCCGTGCGGTCCCGGCTGCCGTGGTGCCTGGCCGCGATGACCGCGCTGATGGTCCTGCCGCCGCTCGCGGCCGGGCTCACCGGCTCGCTGGTGCTGCTGGCGGGGACGCTGCTGGTCGCCGGGATGGCGACCGCGCCGACGATGATCACCACCATGACCCTGGTGCAGCGGTGCACGCCCGGGGGCCGGCTGAACGAGGGCATGACGCTCGCGGTGACCGGCCTGCTCGGCGGGATCGCCTGCGGCAGCGCGGCGGGCGGCTGGACGGTGGAGCACCTCTCGGCGACGGCCGGGTACGGCGTGCCGGTGGCGGCGGCCGCGACCGCGCTCCTCGTGGCCCTCTGCGCCCTCGTCCCGTTCGGACCGTCGAACCGCTCCACCGATTCCCTCCCGACCCATTGACGGCCACGGGCCCCGCACATACCTTCACCCGTCGAAGCGCTTCGAAACCGCTTTCTGCATCCCCGCGGACCGTGCAGATGAGGACGCCCGATGGTGAAGATCACGGATGTGGCCCGGCGCGCCGGGGTCTCCCCCAGCACGGTCTCGTACGCGCTCAGCGGAAAGCGCCCGATCTCCGACGCGACCCGGCTCCGGGTGCAGGCGGCCGTCCGCGAGCTGGGCTACCGCGCGGGCGGCGGCGGGCGGGGTCCGGCCGCCCGCAGGTCGAAGGTGCTGGCCCTGGCGGCCCCGGTGCGCTCCGGCGTCCACGTGCCGGTGGTCACACAGTTCGCGGTGTCGGTGGTCACCGCCGCCCGCGCCCACGACCACGACGTGCTGCTGCTCACCCAGGACGAGGGCGAGGAGGACCTCGGGCGCGTCGCGGACACCCGGCTGGCGGACGGGGCGATCGTGATGGACGTACAGCTCCAGGACCCCCGGCTGCCGCTGCTGCGCTCGGGGGCCCTGCCGTCCGTGCTGATCGGCGTGCCCGCCGAGCCGGACGGGCTGACCTGTGTCGATCTGGATTTCCGGGCGGCCGGTGAGCTGTGCGTGGAGCACCTGGCGCGGCTCGGGCACCGGGTGGTGGCGCTGGTCGGCTCGCCGCCGGAGGTGTACGTGCGGCGGACCGCGTTCGCGCGACGGCTGGTGGAGGGCTTCACGGCGGCCGCCGACCGGCACCGGCTCACCTCGGCCGTACGTCCGTGCGGGACCGGCCGGGACGCCGCCCGCGCGATCGCCGAGCGGCTGGTGCGCGAACTGCCGTCGCTGACGGGGGTGGTCGTGCACAACGAACCGCTCCTCGACCCGCTGATCGACGCCTTCGAGGAGATGGGGCTGAGCGTCCCCGGCGACCTGTCCCTGACCGCCGTCTGCCCGTCCCCCGTCGCCGCGTCGGCCCGCACCCCGGTCACCTCGGTCGCGGTGCCGTCGGCGGAACTGGGCACCCGCGCGGTGCACCTGCTGGTGCGGAAGCTGTCCGGGGTGTCCGTACCGGGGGTCACCCTGCTGCCGCCCCGGCTGACGGAGCGGGCGAGCACGGCACCGCGCGAGGCGTGACGGCCGGGGCGTCCGACGCCCGTCACCGCGCATGACAAAGGCCCCGCCGCTCAGAGCGACGGGGCCTGTGCCCACATGGGGTGGAGTGGAGATGGCGGGAATCGAACCCGCGTCCAACGGTGCGGAACCAGGGCTTCTCCGTGTGCAGTCGGCTGTGCTTTTCTCGGCCCCGGAGATCACGCCGACAAGTCTCCGACGGGCCCAGTCACTGTGTGGTTTCCCTTTTCACCCCGTGACCGGGTTCAAGGTTTAGTCCCCTAGATGATGCCAGGATCCGGGTCGGGAACACCCCCGGGCTGACACTCCCTTAAGTAGGGGAGCCGCTGCTCGCTACCTGAAGATCAGGCAGCGAGGGCGAGCTCGCCCTGGGAGATGGATCGCTTGGAATTGGCGATTATTTTTTTCGGCCTGTGGTTTACGAGATCATGGCCGCTTCCTCGACACGCTTCCCCTGCTTCGACAGCCGCTGTCGAAACCGATCATCCCCATGTTGATTTTTCAACCCCCCGGAGGGGGCACGCACCCGCTATGAGGTGCTTGCGCCATCGTACGTGACCGACGCCCGACGATGCCACCGTATTCCCGGCGGTCGTCCCGCCTTCGTACGGGGTTCAACGCCGGCCGGGTCCGGGGTGTTCCCGATCAGGCCCGCTGCTTCCTGCGGACCGCCGAGATCGCCCGTTCGGTCTCGCGCCGGTCCTGCTTCTCCCGGAGCGTCTGCCGCTTGTCGTACTCCTTCTTGCCCTTGGCCAGCGCGATCTCGACCTTCGCCCGGCCGTCCTTGAAGTACAGGGAGAGCGGCACGATGGTGTGGCCCGTCTCCTGGGACTTGGACTCCAGCTTGTCGATCTCCTCGCGGTGCAGCAGCAGCTTGCGCTTGCGCCGCGCGCTGTGGTTGGTCCAGGTGCCCTGGCTGTACTCCGGCACGTGCACGTTGTGCAGCCACGCCTCGTTGCCGTCCAGCTGGACGAAGCCGTCCACCAGCGACGCCCTGCCCTGGCGCAGGGACTTCACCTCGGTGCCGGTGAGGACCAGGCCGGCCTCGTAGGTGTCGATGACGAGATAGTCGTGCCGCGCCTTCTTGTTCTGCGCGATCAGCTTGCGCCCTTTTTCCTTAGCCATAGTGCCGCCCATTTTCGCACTACGGAGGGGGTCCGCGGGAAACCGATTACCGGCCGCGGGCTAACGGCCGAGCCCGCTGAGGACCGTCTCGGCGCGCTGGAGCGCCTGCCCGTCGGCCTCCAGGTCGGGGGCGAGGCCGCGCCCGTCGACGCTCCGGCCGGAGGGGGTGCGGTAGTGGCCGACGGTCAGCTCGGCGACGGAGCCGTCGGGCAGCTCGGTCGGCATCTGGACCGAGCCCTTGCCGAAGGTGCGGGAGCCCACGACGACCGCCCGTCCGCGGTCCTGCAGGGCCCCGGTGAGGAGCTCGGCCGCGCTCATCGTCCCGCCGTCGACGAGCGCGACCAGGGGTCTGGTGGTGTCGCCGCCGGGCTCGGCGTGCAGGGCGCGCTGCTCGCCCTCGACGTCGTACGTGGCGACCAGGCCGCCGTCGAGGAAGGCGGAGGCGGCGGTGACCGCCTCGGCGACCAGCCCCCCGGAGTTGCCCCGCAGGTCGAGGACGATGCCGGCGCCGGCGGGGGCCTGCCGTACGGCGGTGCGGACCTCGTCGCCGGAGCCCTTGGTGAAGGCGCCGACCGTGATGACGGTCACCCGGGAGGCGAGCTCGCGGACGGTGACGGTGTCCCGGGACAGCCGGGCGCGGCGCACGGTCTCGTGCCACGCGCGCCTGCCGCGTTCCAGACCGAGCCGGACGGTGGTGCCGGCGGACTCGCCGGTGGCCTCGCCGCGCAGTAAGGAGACGACCTCCGTGACGGGCCGGCCGTCGACCTTCTCGCCGTCGACGCTGCGCAGCCGGTCGCCCGCGCGGATCCCGGCGTCGGCGGCGGGCGTGTCGTCGCCCACCCTCGTCACCTCGATCCGGCCCGCCCGCTCGCGGGCCCACAGGCCGACGCCGGTGTACCGGCCGTCCAGGGCGTCCTCGAACTCCTCGTACTCGTCCGGGGAGTAGACGGCGGCCCAGCGGTCCCCGCTGCGGCTGACGGCGCGCCGGGCGGCCTCCAGGGGGGAGGCGCCCTCGGCGGCGGCCTCCTCGGCCGCCCTGGTGACGTCGGCCTGGTGGCCGACGGGAGCGGCCGGAGGGGCTCCCTCCGCCGTGGTCCCGCCGTCGGCCCCGGGAAGGTTGCCCGTGGCCGCGCCGGCGACGAGCACGCTCGCGAACACCAAGGTCAGGGCGGCCCCACGGCGGAGGCGGCGGGGCTGACAGAACAGGGCACGACCTGACATGCCGGTGAGTCTAGGACAACGCGAAGGGGCGCACGGCGGGTTGGCCGTGCGCCCCTCGTGACAAGAGTCAAACCTTCAGGTACTTGCGCAGTGCGAAGAACGCGGCCAGCGCCGGCATCAGCAGACTGGTCGCGAGGATCAGCGGAAGCTTCGTCAGGACGGCGTCCCAGCCGATGAAGTTGATCAGGTTCAGCTTCTCCGACAGGGCCAGCCCGTGGTCGATGATGAAGTACCGGCCGAGCACCAGGAACCCGCACGCGAGGACACCGCCGATGAGTCCGGCGACGGCGGCCTCCATGATGAACGGCGTCTGGATGTAGAAGCCGGAGGCGCCGACCAGCCGCATGATGCCGGTCTCCCGGCGGCGGCTGAACGCCGAGACGCGCACCGTGTTCACGATCAGCATCAGGGCGACGACCAGCATGAGCGCCATCATCGCGAGGGCGGCGATGTTCATGCCCTCCAGCAGCCCGAAGAGGTTGTCCAGGATGCCCTTCTGGTCCTGCACCGACTGCACGCCGTCCCGCCCGTCGAAGGCGGTCGCGATGACCTGGTACTTCTCCGGGTCCTTCAGCTTGATGCGGTACGACTCCTGCATCTGGTCCGGCGTCAGGGAGCTGGCCAGCGGGGAGTCGCCGAACTGCTCCTTGTAGTGCTTGTACGCCTCGTCCTGCGACTCGTACGTCACCGAGTCGACGACCGACATCTTCTCCAGGTCGGTCTTGATCTGGCCCTTCTGGTCGTCGGTCACCGCGCCCCTGGCGCAGTTGGGGTCGGACTCGGCGTCAGCCTTGTTGCACAGGAAGATGGAGACGTTGACCTTGTCGTACCAGTAGCCCTTCATGGTGTTCACCTGGTCGTTCATCAGGAGCGACCCACCGAACAGGGCGAGCGACAGGGCAACGGAGACGACGACGGCGAAGGTCATCGTCAGGTTGCGGCGGAGACCGACGCCGATCTCCGACAGGACGAACTGGGCGCGCATGGCGTCTGATCAAGCCTTTCCGTGGAGCGTCAGTGCTGGTAGCCGTAGACGCCGCGTGCCTGGTCGCGGACGAGACGGCCCTTCTCCAGCTCGATGACGCGCTTGCGCATCTGGTCCACGATGTTCTGGTCGTGCGTCGCCATCACCACGGTGGTGCCCGTCCGGTTGATCCGGTCGAGCAGCTTCATGATGCCGACGGAGGTCTGGGGGTCGAGGTTGCCGGTGGGCTCGTCGCAGATGAGCAGCTTGGGCCGGTTGACGAAGGCCCGCGCGATGGCGACGCGCTGCTGCTCACCGCCGGAGAGCTCGCCGGGCATCCTCTCCTCCTTGCCGCCGAGCCCGACGAGGTCGAGCACCTGCGGCACGGACTTGCGGATCTCGCCGCGCGACTTGCCGATGACCTCCTGCGCGAAGGCGACGTTCTCGGCGACCGTCTTGTTCGGCAGCAGACGGAAGTCCTGGAACACGGTCCCCAGCTGGCGCCGGATCTGCGGCACCTTCCAGTTGGAGACACGGGCGAGGTCCTTGCCCAGGACGTGCACCTGTCCGTGGCTGGCCCGCTCCTCGCGGAGGATCAGCCGCAGGAAGGTGGACTTTCCGGAGCCGGAGGACCCCACGAGGAACACGAACTCGCCCTTCTCCACTTCCAGGGTGACGTCCCTGAGCGCGGGGCGGTTCTGCTTGGGGTAGGCCTTGGACACGTTGTCGAATCGGATCACGGATGCACCACGGTTAGCCGGGGGTAGATGAGCGTGACCATACGCGACCCGGGAGGCGTGCGCAGGCACCGAAGCCGTTGTGCAGAGCTTGCGCCCATTTGTTCCGGTGCCGGGTGGGCACGACGCCTTGGGGCGCGGGGCTGTGACATGTGCGGCTCCGCCGCGTGGTCGCGACCGGCCCCACGGCGCCACGGCCGCGGAACCTTCCGAAACCGCCCCCTCCCGGAGCGACCTCACGCGGCTTCCGCGGGAACCTGGCACAGTGGAAGGGGAACGTTCGCGAGAGGGTGGGCGTTGTTCATCTGGAACCGGTGCGAGGAGGGCGAGCGCATGACGTACGACCGGCTGGTGTGCGCGAACTGCGCCGCGCCCGTGAGCGAGGGCCGGTGCCCGGTGTGCCGCGCGAACCGCGAGCGGCTGCAGCAAGGGAACTTCTTCGCGGGGCTGAACCCCATGACGTTGATCGCGCTGTTGGCGGTGCTGATCGCGGCGGTGGCGCTGCTCGCCCACCAGACCGTCTGACGCCGTTCACGCGGGCATGGGCGAAGGGCCCGGAGCGCGGTCGCGCTCCGGGCCCTTCGCCCTACGTCATGCGTACGGTGCGTACGCGTGCGGCCACCGTCAGGCGGCGGCGCCGCGGCCGGACATCATGCGCGGCAGCACCCGGAAGCCGATACCGCCGGCGATCATCGTGGCGGCACCGATCAGCAGGAAGGTGGTCTCGGCGGCACCGGTCTCGGCGAGCTCCTTGCCGTCGCCGCCCTGGGCCGAGGTGGCCGGGACGTCGTCGCCGGTGTCGGTGAGGGCCGAGGAGCCCTCGTCCTGCGGCGAGGCGCCGCCGTTGGGGTCGGCGGCGTTGCCGCCACCGTTACCGCCGTTGCCGTTGCCCGGGGTGGTCGGGTCCTCCGAGGGCTCCTCGACCGGCTCCTCGGGCTCGGTGGGCTCCTCCGGCTCCGTCGGCTCCTCGGGCTCGGTGGGCTCCTCCGGCTCCGTCGGCTCCTCCGGATCGGTGGGCTCCTCCGGGTCGGTGGGCTCCTCCGGGTCGGTCGGGATCTCCGGGTCGGTCGGGTCCTCCGGGTCCTCCGGGTCCGTCGGGATCTCCGGGTCGGTCGGGTCCTCCGGGTCGTCGAGGTCCGCGCTGACACCGAGGCCGAGGCCCTCACCGCTCGCCGAGGCGGTTCCGGTGAGGTCGAGTGCGGAGGCCGCGCCGGCCGCCGTCAGCGAGGCACCGGCCGCGATCACGGCGCCGGCCGCGATCCGAGCGACACGGATCCGCGTCTTCTTCGTCATATGGTTGCTACCCCCAGTAGCTCATCGTCAATGAGGCGGCGCCCAGGGCGGTGATCAACGGGGGTGACTGAGATGAAACGCCCCCCGGTTCACATGCGCCCCAGAGATACGCATGCCACGCTTCACCTTTCCCATTTTCCAAAAGAACGTCAAGGCCGTTGCGTACGCGATGTCCGCCTACGCGCGCTTTGCGAGAAAACGAAACTGTGAGTGTGATGTAAATCCCGGATGCCACCGGACGAAAAAGGCAACCGCCGCCCAAGTGGCGGCAGTTGCCTTGTCGACAAATCAGCGTTCGCGCCGGAGGTTACTTCTCCTGCTGCTTGCGCCAGCGAATTCCGGCCTCCAGGAAGCCGTCGATCTCGCCGTTGAACACGGACTCGGGGTTGCCGACCTCGTACTCGGTGCGCAGGTCCTTGACCATCTGGTACGGGTGCAGCACGTACGAACGCATCTGGTTGCCCCAGGAGTTGCCGCCGTCGCCCTTGAGGGCGTCCATCTTGGCCTGCTCCTCCTGGCGGCGCCGCTCCAGGAGCTTGGCCTGGAGGACGTTCATCGCGGTGGCCTTGTTCTGGATCTGGGAGCGCTCGTTCTGGCAGGAGACCACGATGCCGGTGGGGAGGTGGGTGAGCCGCACCGCGGAGTCGGTGGTGTTCACGCCCTGACCGCCGGGGCCGGACGAGCGGTACACGTCCACCCGCAGCTCGGACTCGTCGATCTCGATGTGGTCGGTCTGCTCGACCACGGGGAGGATCTCGACGCCCGCGAAGGAGGTCTGGCGGCGGCCCTGGTTGTCGAAGGGCGAGATGCGCACCAGGCGGTGGGTGCCCTGCTCGACGGAGAGGGTGCCGTAGGCGTAGGGCGCCTGGACGGAGAAGGTGGTCGACTTGATGCCGGCCTCCTCCGCGTACGACGTCTCGATCAGCTCGGTCTTGTAGCCGCGCTGCTCGGCCCAGCGCAGGTACATGCGCTGGAGCTTCTCGGCGAAGTCGGCGGCGTCGACGCCGCCGGCCTCCGCGCGGATGTTGACGAGCGCCTCACGGGAGTCGTACTCGCCGCTGAGCAGCGTCCGGACCTCCATCTCGTCCAGCGCCTTGCGGACCGCGGCGAGCTCGGCCTCGGCCTCCGCGCGGGTGTCCGGGTCGTCCTCCTCCTCCGCCATCTCGAAGAGCACGGAGAGATCGTCGATCCGGCCCCGGAGCGCCTCGGCCTTCCGCACCTCGGCCTGGAGGTGGGAGAGCTTGCTGGTGATCTTCTGCGCGTCGTCCGGGTTGTCCCACAGGGACGGCGCGGCCGCCTGCTCCTCGAGCACGGCGATGTCTGCCCTCAGCTTGTCGAGGTCCAGGACGGCCTCGATCGACTCCATGGTCGAGGAGAGGGACTTGAGCTCTTCGGATACATCGACGACTGCCACGCCCTCCAGCGTAACGGCTCCGCGCGGCGGCCCACGCAGTACGGCGGAGCCGGGGCGGGGCATTACCCGGCTGGGCCCGTGGGGGCGGGGCGGCTTCCGGTCGTGGGGCGGTCGTTTGTTTCGCCCCCGCCGCCCCTTCCCTCCCCCATCGTCCCCGGGGGCTCCGCCCCCGGAACCCCTTGCGCAGTTCCCCGCGCCCCTTACAGTGCGCCCCTAGGGGGTCAGGGGTTCGCGGGTGCCGAGTTCCGTGTGTCCTGGGGTGGGGTCGCCTCGTCCTCCGTCATGGCCAGCCACGTGCCCACGCCCGCCGCCACGAGCACCGCCGCCGCCACCGCCAGGGTGAGCCGGCGGCGGCGGGTGACCGCGCGGTTGCGGGCGGAGCCCGGTCGGCGGGCGCCCGCCGCGCGGGGCGCGCGGGCCGTGCCGCGGGCACCGCCGGCCAGCTCGTCGGGGGCCGGCACCCTCATCGACGTGTGCGTGTCACGGTTGGAGTCGGCCGGTTTCGCGCCCGGCACCAGCGGGACCGCGCCGCGGCGCCGCACCGGCGCCCCGGCGGCCGGGGCCGGCCCGGAGGGCTGGAGCTCCTCCCCCGCCTCCTCCGCGGGCTCGGTGTCCGGCTCGTCCACGTCCAGCGGCGGCATCCCCGCCAGCATCGGCAGCAGCTCCCGCAGCCGCGCGCCCAGCTCGGAGGCGCGCAGCCGGGACGCCGGGGCCTTCGCCAGGCACTGCACCAGCAGCTGCCACAGCTCGTCCGGGATGCCCGGGAGGGGGACGACCGTCTCGGTGACGTGGCGGCGCAGCACCGCGCCCGGGTGTCCGCCGCCGAACGGCGTGAAGCCGGCGAGCAGCTCGTACAGGACCGTGGCCAGCGCGTAGATGTCGACCGAGGCGCGCGGGGGCAGGCCCTCGACGATCTCCGGCGCCAGGTAGTCGGGCGTTCCGATGATCTTCGTGGCGCGGGTGCGGCGCGGGGTGTCGATGAGTTTCGCCACACCGAAGTCGGTGAGCAGGGCGCGGTGCGAGCCGCCGGGGCCGAGCGGGCCCTCCATGTCGAGCAGCACGTTCTCCGGCTTCACGTCCCGGTGCACGACCCCGGCCGCGTGGGCCGCCGCCAGGCCGTCGGCGACGTCGGCGACGATCGCCACGGCGGCCTCCGGGGCCAGCCTGCGCTCCCGGTCGAGGCGGGTGCGCAGGTCCGTGCCCCGGACGAGGTCCATGACCAGGGCGAGGTCGTTGCCGTCGACCACCAGGTCGCGCACGGAGACGACGTGCGGATGCTCCAGACCGAGCAGCACCGTCCGCTCCCGCACGAAGCGGCCGACGAGCTCCTGGTCCGAGGAGAGATCCTCACGCAGCAGCTTGATGGCGACGGGCCCGTCGGGGCCCTCGCCCAGCCACACCGTGCCGGCGCTGCCCCGCCCGAGGATCTGGTGGGCGGTGTACCGGCTGCCGATTCTCCGTGCCAAGACTGCTCCTACCGACGCGTGTTGCCGCTAAAGCTACGCGTCCGGAGTGCCGGCCTTCACAGCGGATCCGGAAATCACCCCTCGGATGTCGACAAATCAGTAAACAAGCTCAGTTCGTCCCGGAGGGCACCGAGGGCTCGTCGGAGCCGCCCAGGTCCTCGATCCAGCCCGTCACCGAGCCGAACCAGTCGCTGAGCTGGTCCCAGTAGCCCTTGCCGGTGCCGATCCAGTCCTGGAGCGGGCTCAGCTCCCAGATCAGCCAGCTCGCGACGAACAGGATGACGATCGTGAACAGGCAGCCCTTCAGGCAGCCCAGGCCGGGGACGCGCATCGGGTTGGCGCCGCGCTGCCGGGGCTGCCGCGGCTCCCGGGCCGGGCGCTGCGGCTCCGGCGGCGGGGGCGGCGGCGCGTACCGCTGCGGCTGGGGCTGCTGCCGGCGCTGCGGCTCCGGCGGCGGGGCGTACTGCTGCGGCGGGGGCTGCTGCGGGTAGCCGTACCCCGGACCGGGCTGCTGCCGGGGCTGCGGGCGTCGCTGCTGCGGTTGCTGCGGCTGTGGTGGCGGCTGCTGCTGCGGGGAGCGGGAGACCTGCCGCTGGGGGCGGCGGCGCAGCGGGTCCTCGCTCGGGTCGAGGTACTGGACCTGGGTCTGCTCGTTGCGGTCGCGGGCGGCGCGGAGCTGGCTCTGCCAGGGGTGCGGGTCCTCCGGACCGGCACCGGGGCCGCCGGGCTGTCCGGGCGGTACGGGGGGCATGACGGCCGTGGGGTCGGCGGCGCCCGCCGGGCCGCCGGTCTGCGGCAGGACGCTGGTCGCGCCGTCGGGGTCGTAGCCGCCCGCGCCGCCCTGCGGCAGCACCTGCGTCGGGTCGGCGTCACCGGACGCTCCGGGCGCACCGGGCGTGCCGGGTACGGGCGCGGGCGCCGGGTCGGGGGCGAGGAGCGCGCCGACGTTCTCGGCGGCGGCGATCTGCGCGGAGTTCGCGTGCACGCCGATGCCGTCGGCGACGACGCGCAGGCCGCGCGCGAGGTTCTCGGCGCTGGGCCGTTCGTCGGGGTTCTTGCGCAGGCAGCGCTCGATGACCGTCCACAGCGGGTCGGGGACCGTGGAGGGGCGGCGCGGTTCGGCGCTCAGGTGCTGGTGCAGCACCTCGAGGGCGGAGCCGCCGGAGAACGGCGGACGGCCGGTGACCAGCTCGTACAGCAGGATGCCGGCGCCGTAGATGTCGACGGCGGAGGTCTGCGGGCGACCCTCGGCGGACTCGGGCGCGATGT
Source organism: Streptomyces sp. NPDC018964 (assembly GCF_044390325.1). NCBI lineage: Bacteria > Bacillati > Actinomycetota > Actinomycetes > Kitasatosporales > Streptomycetaceae > Streptomyces > Streptomyces sp. NPDC018964. Next base: position 62,329 of record NZ_JBIRYZ010000002.1, on the reverse strand, counting down.
AGGCGGGCGTGCCGACGAACTCGTGGGTACGGGTCAGGCCCGGGGAGTCGGCGAGGCGGGCGATGCCGAAGTCGGTCAGCATCGGGTGCAGCTCGCCGCCCTGCTGCTTGAGCAGGACGTTGGCGGGCTTCAGGTCGCGGTGCACCACGCCGTCGGCGTGGCTGGCGCCGAGCGCGTCGGCGATCTGCGCGGTCAGCAGGGCGGCGGCGACGGGGGTGAAGGGGCCGTTCTCGCGGAGGTGGCGGTGCAGGTCGGGGCCCTCGACGAGGTCCATGACCAGCGCCAGCAGGTCCCCCTCGACGACCAGGTCGCGGACCCGGACGATGTTGGGGTGGGTGAGCCGGAGCAGGACGGACCGCTCGCGGAGGAAGCGCATCACGACGTCGGCGTCGCCCGCGAGCTCCTCCTTGAGGACCTTGATCGCGACGGTCTCGCCGGGCTGTCCCGGAACGGCCGCCTCGGCGCCCGCGGTCTCCCGCTGGCGGGCTCGCCAGACGGTGCCCGTGGCGCCGCGTCCGAGCGGCTCCTCGAGCAGGTACTTGCTGCCGACTGGCCGCACGTCACGCACTCCCTGCTGCTTGCTTGGCGTACACCCTGGTCCACCGTGTCTCGGAACGTTCCGACCCAACTGTAGTGCCGCCGCGTGGGATACCGGCCGGTCGTCCTCGACGTGATCTCCCTGTGGGGCTTACGTACCGTTTTCCCTTCCGTGTGCGGAGGTTCGCAGGAAAGACGCCCGACTCGGTCCGTTGGTTGCCGCATGCCGGACGTGACCGATCTCAAATGAAGCCGGAACGATCATTCGCTCCTCCCCGGTCAGGCACTTTTGCGGGCAGAGCCGACCAATCAAGATCATTTGCTGCCGGAGGGCGGGCGCGTTGTCGGTGGCAGGTGCGAGGATGCGTGCAGTACTGGCCGTACGTGCGCGTGTGGCGGTGGGGGAAGTCCACGGTCGGGGGGCCGCGGAGCGGTGGCGTCCCCCGCGTCGCGGGCGCCCGCGCAGAAGGGACCGCTGACGGCGATGCAGATCCGGCTGACCGTCGTAGACCCGCTGGGCCCCTCCTTCCCCGCGCGGGAGCGGGCCGCGAGCCGCGACGTGCTGGTCACGGCACCCGCGGGCACGGCCCTGGCCGCGGTCGCCCCCGCGCTGGCCTCGGCGGTCTCCGGCGGCGACGGCCCGTCCGGCTCCTCGGGCACACCGGTGCTGTACGCCGGTGACCAGCGGCTGGACGCCCAGCGCTGCACACTGGGCGAGCCCCCGCTGATCGACGGCGCGGTGCTGGCCGTGGGCGCCCCGGGCGAGCCCGAACCGCATCCCGAGCTGGACGAGGCCCCGACCCGGCTGCACGTCGTCGCCGGTCCCGACGCGGGCGGGGTGCACCTGCTGCACGGCGGCGAGATCCGCATAGGCCGTTCCGCCGACGCCGACGTACCGCTCGACGACCCGGACGTCTCCCGGCTGCACTGCGCGGTGACGGTCGCCCCGGACGGCGGCGTCTCGGTCGCCGACCTCGGCTCCACCAACGGCACGACCCTGGACGGCCGGCGCGTGGGCCCCCGCCCGGTCCGCCTCACCCCGGGCGCGCTCCTGCGCATCGGCGAGTCGGCCCTGCGCCTGACCCCGGCGGCGGGTCCCCCCGCGCGCACGGCCACGACACCGGACGGCGAGGGGTACGTACGGGTGCCGCCCCCGGCCGGGCAGGCCGGCGGCGGGGACGCCCCCGCGCGCGGGACGGCACCGGCGGACCCCACCCACCACGCCCACGGCTCGGCCGGCTGGGCCACGACGGCACCGGACGCACCGGGCGCGCACGGCGTACGGGACACGCAGGACGTACAGCACGTACGGGATGCACGGGAGGCACCGGACACGGCGCGGTGGGACGGTGAGGGCCGGCCGCCGCGGGTGCCGGAGCAGGGCCGCGCCCCCGGGATCGAGCGCACCGGCACCGCCCCCGGGGGGCGCGCGGTGCGCACGGTCGCCCGGGGAGACGTGCCCCGCCTTCCCCAGGGCCGCCGCGTGTCACGGCCGCCGTCCGCCGACGGGGACACCCACGCGGGACGCTCCGGCGTGGGCGCGCCCGGTACGGGCCCCGGCGCCGCCGGCCGTTCCGCCGGGACGGCTCCCGAGGAGGGCCGGGGCGAGAAGGGCGCGGGCGAGGAGGTCCGGAGCGGAGCGGCCCCCCCGGCGCCCGGCCGGACACCCGGCGGCGCACCCGGCCGTCTCACCGGCCCGACCACCGGGCCCGCCACCGGCCACATGCCCACCGGCATCTCCTCCGCCCCGCGCGAGGAGTTCTCCGGCACCCGTGAGGGCACCCCCGTGCGCGGCACCGGCCTCCCCCGGCCGACGGGCGGGCGCAGGCGCGGTGGACTCACCGCCTGGGCCCGGCGGCTGACCGGCGGGCGGCAGGAGCCGGAGGCCGCGTGGGCCGCCCACGGCGAGGAGGACTCCGGTGTCGTGCCCGCCCCGGGCGCGACCGCCACCGCCGTGCCCGAGACCTGGCCGGACCCCGCCGCGCTGCTGCTGACCGCGCTCGGCCCCGGCCCCCGGCTGTGGGAGCGCGGACCGGATCACCCGGAGGCGCTCGCGGTGCGGCTCGGCACCGCGGACCGTCCGGCACCGGACGGCTCCGGCCTGCTGCCCGCCGTACCGGTGACCTCGGGGCTGCGCGAGGCCGGCGCGCTGGGACTGGCCGGCCCGCGCGAGCGGCTCGCCGGGCTGGCCCGCACGGTGCTCGCCCAGCTCGCCGCGCTGCACTCCCCCGACGTCCTGGAGATCGTCCTGATCGCCGCGGACCCCTCCCGCCCGGCGGCGGAGCGCACCGCCGAATGGTCCTGGCTGGGCTGGCTGCCGCACGTGCGCCCGGGGCACGGCCAGGACTGCCGCCTGCTCCTCGCGCACGACCCCGACCAGGCCGCGGCCCGCGCCGAGGAACTGCTGCGCCGGCTGGAGGACCACGGCCACACGGCGGCCCCCCGCACCTCCGGCGAGGGACCGCACGCACCGTACGAAGGGCCGTACACCGTGGTCGTCGTGGACGGCGACCCCGGCGGCCCCGACGTGCGCGAGGCGGTGGCGCGGCTGGCCCTGGAGGGGCCCCGGGCCGGGATCCACGTGGTGTGCCTCGCCGAGACGGCCGCGGCCTCCCCCGCGTCCCCGGTGACGGAGACGTACGAGGCGGCCTGCGCGGCGGCGCCGGCGTTCCGGCAGTGCGGGGCCGTCGCCCTGCTCAGCGGGGACGTGGCGACCGCCCTGCGCCTGCTGCGGGTCGCCGGTACCGGCTCCGGCCGTCCCTCCGGCCCCGTCGGCCACGGCACCCTCGCCACGGTCGACGCGGTCTCCCCCGCCTGGGCCGAGCGGTTCGCGCGGGCGCTCGCACCGTTGCGCACGGACGGCGCCGGCGGGGAGCCGCACGCGCGCGTGTCGGCGCCGCTGCCCCGGTCGGCGCGGCTCCTGGACGAGCTGGGCCTGGCCCGGGCCACCCCGGCCTCGCTGATGGCCCGCTGGGCGGACGCGGCCGACGACACCCGGGCGCTCGGCGGGCGCGTCACCGCCGTACTGGGCGCCGGACCGCGCGGTCCGGTCACCGCCGACCTCGCCGCCGACGGACCGCACCTGCTGGTCGAGGGGCCGCCCGGCAGCGGCCGTACGGAACTGCTGCGGGCGGTCGTCGCCTCGCTGGCCGCCGCGGAGCGTCCCGACCGGCTGGCCGTCGTGCTGGTCGACGGCCGGGGCGTCCCCTCGCCGGGCGACGCGCCCGGCGAGGACCTGCGGGTGTGCACGGACGTACCGCACGTCACCACGCACCTGTCCGCCAACGACCCGGTGCGGATGCGGGAGTTCGCGCAGTCCCTGAGCGCCGAGCTGAAGCGGCGCACGGAGCTGCTGGGCCGGTCGGACTTCACGGAGTGGCACACCGGGCGGACGCTGTCGGACCGCATGGTCGCCCAGCGCACGGCGTCCGCGTCCCGCGCGGAGCGGAACGGGGACCTCGACACCCCGCCCAGTTCGACGCTGCGGCTGCGGCCGGGCGCCGACCGGCGCAAGACGGAGGCCGCGCCGCCGCTGCCCCGGCTGGTGGTGGTCGTGGACGACCTGGACGCGCTGGTGTCCCCCGCGCTCGGTTCGCCGGGGCGGCCCGCCGCCGGATCGGTGATGCGGGCGCTGGAGGCGGTGGCGCGGGACGGTGAGCGGCTGGGCGTGCACCTGGTGATGGCCACCGGACCCTGCGCCCGTACGGCGCAGAGCGAGCCGGTGCGGCAGGCGTCGCTGCGGGTCGCGCTCGACGCGGTGGTGCCGGGGGGCGGGCCGGAGGCGCCGGCGCCGGGGCGGGGGCGGGTGGTCCGGCCGGACGGGCGGGAGACGGCGTTCCAGGGGGGCCGGGTGACCGGCCGTATCCCGCGGACGGCGACGCTGCGGCCGACGGTCGTGCCCCTGGAGTGGCACCGCATGGGGGATCCGCCGGCCCGCCGTCAGGTGCGCGAGCTCGGCAACGGTCCCACCGATCTGGCGCTGCTCGCCAGCGCGTTGGAGCGGGCGGCCCGTCAGGTCGCGGCGGCGGAGGTGCCGTCGCTGCTCTGACGCCCGGGGCGGAGGCCGGTCAGTGGCCTCCCCGGTTCTCGGCACAGGGTTCCGCTCCGGGCCGGGGCTCGGCGTAGGCGCCGTGCGCCTCGGAGCATGTCCACAGCGTTCCGCCCGGGGTCTCCCCCGTCATGAGTGGGGGTACTCACCGACAGGTGACCCTTGGTCACGACGCGGTCACGATCCCCGACTTGACACGGGACGCGGTCTTGCCACCCCCACCCCCCGGGCGTAGACCAGAGCGCACGGGACAGCGCTGGGCGTTCGACGGAGTACGAAGAACGGGGCAGTGATGCGCAGGACGAGCAGGATCATCCGGACACGCAGGTCGCCTGGGAACCACCTGGCGGCCCCCCGCACCCGCAGGGCCGCCGCGGTGCTCGCCGCGGGGGTGCTCGCGGTCTCGCTCACCGCGTGCGGCGGTGGCGACGACGACAAGGGCGACGACGAGGACAAGGGCGGCGGGACCGGCGGGACCGGGACCACCGTCACCTTGCCCAAGCTGGACGGCGAGAGCCTCGAGGTGGCCGCCGTGTGGACCGGCGCCGAGCAGGCCAACTTCAAGAAGGTCCTCGCGGAGTTCGAGAAGCGCACCGGCGCCAAGGTGACCTTCGTCCCCGCCCAGGACCCGATCATCAACTTCCTCGGTTCGAAGGTCGCGGGCGGCGCCCCGCCGGACGTGGCGATGCTGCCGCAGCCGGGCGCCATCAAGCAGGCCGTCGACAAGGGCTGGGCCAAGCCGCTCGGCGCCGAGGCGGCCAAGGAGCTCGGCGAGAACTACTCGCAGGGCTGGCAGGACATCGGCACGGTCGACGGCAAGCAGTACGGCGTCTACTACAAGGCCGCCAACAAGTCGCTGATCTGGTACAACGCCCAGGTCTTCGAGAACGCGGGGGCCGCCGAGCCCAAGACGTGGGACGAACTGCTCACCACCGCGCAGACGGTGTACGACTCCGGTGTCACCCCGTTCTCGGTCGGCGGCGCCGAGGGCTGGACGCTGACCGACTGGTTCGAGAACGTCTACCTCTCCCAGGCGGGACCGGAGAAGTACGACCAGCTCGCGAAGCACGAGATCAAGTGGACGGACCCCTCCGTCAAGGAGGCGCTGACCACGCTCGCCGAGATCTGGGGCAAGAAGGACTACGTCGCCTCCGGCGCGCTGGGGACCGACTTCCCGACGTCCGTGACGCAGACCTTCACCGGCGGCGACCAGCCCAAGGCCGGCATGGTCTACGAGGGTGACTTCGCGCAGGTCAACATCGGCGAGACCGAGGCGGAGGTGGGCACGGACGCCAAGGTGTTCCCGTTCCCGGCGGTCGGCGACACCGCGCCGGTGGTCTCCGGCGGTGACGCGGCCGTGATCCTGGAGGACTCGAAGGCGGCGCAGGCGCTGGCCACCTTCCTGGCCTCCCCCGACGCGGCGGCGATCCACGCGAAGCTGGGCGGCTTCCTCTCCCCGAACAAGAACGTCGACCCGTCGGCGTATCCGAACGACGTGCAGAGGAAGATCGCCGAGGCGCTGGTCGCGGCCGGCGACGACTTCCGCTTCGACATGTCCGACCAGGCCCCGCAGGCCTTCGGCGGCACACCCGGCAAGGGCGAGTGGAAGATCCTCCAGGACTTCCTGAAGAACCCGGGGGACGTCGCCGGGACGCAGGCGAAGCTGGAGGCCGACGCGGCCGCGGCGTACGGGAACTGATCCGGCGATGGCGTCGGACACGGCGGCAGGGGCACCGAAGGCGGCCCCTGCCGCTCCCAAGTCGCGCAAGAGCGTCACCGGCACCCGCACCACCGTGGCGGCGCTGTTCCTGCTGCCCGCGCTCGTGCTGCTCGGTGCGCTCGTGGTCTACCCGATCGGGTACTCCGTCGTCCGCAGCTTCTACGACCAGTCCGGTGACGGCTTCGCCGGAATCGACAACTACCGGGCCCTGTTCACCGACGACGGCATCCGCACCGCCCTGAAGAACAACGTCGTCTGGGTGGTGTTCGCGCCGACGATCGCGACCGCGCTCGGCCTGGTCTTCGCGGTGCTGACCGAACGGGTGCGCTGGGGAACGGCGTTCAAGCTGGTCGTCTTCATGCCGATGGCGATCTCGATGCTGGCCGCCGGCATCATCTTCCGCCTGGTGTACGACCAGGACCCCGACAAGGGCGTGGCGAACGCGGTGTGGGTGGGGGTGCACGACACCTTCGCCCAGTCGTCGGCGTTCCCGAAGGCGCACCCGGGCCGCGAGTCGCCGCTGGAGCCCGCCGGCGGGGGCGCGTTCATCACCAAGGGGACGGTGAGCACCGGTGACACGGTGACGCTGCCGCTGGTCGGGGTCGCCCCCGACCTGATGCCGGACGAGGCGGAGCGGGCGGCGGCGCCGAAGCCGGAGGACGACCGGATCACCGGCACCACCTGGCAGGACTTCACCCGCGGCAAGGGCGTCGGCACGCTGAACGGCGTCGACGCGGCCGAGCTGGGCTATCCGGGGATGCGGATCGAGGCCGTCAAGGACGGCGAGGTGGTGGAGACGGCCACCGCGGGCGACGACGGCGCGTTCTCCTTCTCCTCGAAGGCCGACGGGGCCCGGCTGCGGCTCCCGGCGGGCAACTTCGCCGAGCCGTACAACGGCCTGGACTGGCTCGGCCCGTCGCTGGTCACGCCGGCGATCATCGGCTCGTACATCTGGATGTGGGCGGGCTTCGCGATGGTGCTGATCGGGGCCGGGCTCGCGGGGATGCCCCGGGAGCTGCTGGAGGCCGCGCGGGTGGACGGCGCGAACGAGTGGCAGGTGTTCCGACGGGTCACGGTGCCGCTGCTGGCGCCGGTCCTCGCGGTCGTCACCGTCACCCTGATGATCAACGTGCTGAAGGTGTTCGACCTGGTCTTCATCATCGCGCCGGGCTCGTCCCAGGACGACGCGAACGTCCTCGCGCTGGAGCTGTACCGCAAGGGCTTCGCGTCGGACCAGCCGGGCATCGCCAGCGCGATCGCGGTGTTCCTGCTGCTGCTCGTCATCCCGGTGATGTGGTTCAACGTGCGACGGCTGCGGCGGGAGGTGCGGCGATGAGCGACGTCGTCAAGGCGGTCCCCACCGTCAGGGCCGAGCGGTCGCTCGGGTCCCGGCTGAGCGAGTGGGTCAGCGGCGGACTGGTCCGCGTCTTCCTGATCGTGGTGGGCCTGTTCTGGCTGGTCCCGACGGTCGGGCTGCTGCTGGCCAGCCTGCGCACCCCGCAGGACATGGCCGCCGACGGCTGGTGGAAGGTGTTCACCGAGCCCTCGCAGCTCACCTTCGGCGCCTACGAGACGCTGCTGGAGAACGACGACATCACCGGCTCGCTGCTGAACACGGTGTACATCACCGTCCCGGCGACCGTGCTGGTGGTGGTGATCGGCTCCCTCGCCGGGTACGCCTTCGCCTGGATGGAGTTCCCGGGCCGGGACTGGTGGTTCCTGGCGGTGGTGGGGCTGCTGGTGGTGCCGGTGCAGGTGGCGCTGATCCCGATCGCCGAACTCTTCGGCAACATCGGCCTCTTCGGCTCCGTGACCGGCGTGGTCCTCTTCCACGTCGGTTTCGGCCTGCCGTTCGCGGTGTTCCTGCTGCGGAACTTCTTCGCGGAGATCCCGAGGGAGCTGCTGGAGGCGGCCCGGCTGGACGGCGCGGGCGAACTGCGGCTGTTCGTACGGGTCGTGATGCCACTGGCCGGTCCGGCCATCGCCGCGCTCGGCATCTTCCAGTTCCTGTGGGTGTGGAACGACATGCTGGTCGCGCTGATCTTCACCGACTCGGGAAGCCAGCCGATCACGGTCGCCCTGCAGACCCAGGTACGGCAGTTCGGCAACAACGTCGACGTCCTGGCGCCCGGCGCGTTCATCTCGATGGTGGTCCCGCTGGTCGTGTTCTTCGCGTTCCAGCGGCAGTTCGTCTCCGGTGTGATGGCGGGCGCGGTGAAGTAGCGGGAACACGGACGGGCTCGAAGGGGCGGGCCGTCACGGGTCCGCCCCTTCGTGTGACGGGCGTCCCCCGGATGCCGCAGGGCGCGTAACCAAGCCGGGGCGGCGGGCGTTGCCGGGCAGAGCGCCCGCACCGACCGTTGGATGCCCCTTGCCCAGGTTCAGTGTCATTGTCCCCGCGTACCAGGTCCAGGCGTATCTGCACGAGTGCCTGGAATCGGTGCTGTCCCAGTCGTACCCCGATCTGGAACTGATCGCCGTCGACGACGGCTCGCCGGACGCCTGCGGTGCGGTGATCGACGAGTTCGCGGCCCGCGACCCGCGCGTACGGGCCGTGCACCTGCCCCGGAACGCCGGCCTCGGCCCGGCCCGCAACGCCGGGATGGAGCGGGCGAGCGGTGACTACCTGGTGTTCCTGGACGGCGACGACACCCTCACGCCCGACACGCTGCTCGCCCTCGCCGACCGGCTGAAGGAGACGGGCGAACCGGACGTGCTGGTCTATGACTACGCGCGCACCCACTGGTCGGGCGAGACCGTGCGCAACCGGGTCGCCGCCGAACTCACCGAGGACGGACCCGCACCGTTCCGCCTCGAGGACCGGCCGGGGCTGCTGAACCTGCTGATGGTGGCGTGGAACAAGGCCTACCGGCGGGAGTTCGTCGAGCGCGCGGGCTTCACCTTCCCGCCCGGCTACTACGAGGACGCCCCGTGGACCTACCCGGTCCTGATGACGGCGGAGTCGATCGCCACCCTGGACCGGGTCTGCGTGCACTACCGGCAGCGCCGGGCCGGCGGCATCCTGCGCACCGTCAGCGAACGGCACTTCGACGTCTTCGACCAGTACGACCGGGTCTTCGCGTTCCTCGACGAGCGGCCCGCGCTGCGGCACTGGCGGCCGGTGCTGTTCCGCCGCATGCTCGACCACCTGGTGACGGTGTACGCGCGGCGGGACCGGCTGCCGCGCGGGTCGCGCGCCGCCTTCCTGCGCCGGGCGCGCGCCCACTGCCGGCGCCACCGGGTGCCCGGAGCGTCCGGCGTGTCCGTGTCCGCGCGCGCCCGGATCCACCACACGCTGGTCCGTCTGGGGCTGCACCGCACCTACCGGGCGCTGCGGCTGGCGGCGGTGCTGCGCCGCCGGTGGGCCCGGATCACGGGGCGGTGGCCGCGTACCCTGCGCGGCGCGGTCCTGCGCCTGCACTACCGGTTCCAGCGGCTGCTGCCGCTCCGCGCCGACCGGGCCCTCTTCGCCGCTCACGGAGGCCGCGGTCACGGCGGTGACCCGGGCGCGCTGGAGTCGGCGCTGCGCGAGCTGGCCCCGCACGTCCGCACCGCGTGGGTGGCGCGTCCCGAGCACCACCACACCCTTCCGCCGACCGCCCGCCGGCTCGTGCCCGGCACGGCCGCCCACTTCAGCGCGCTCGCCCGGTCCGCGTACCTGGTGACCGACGCCGACACCGTGCCGGGGCTGGTCAAGCGCAAGGGGCAGGTCCTGGTGCAGACGCGGCGCGGCACCCCCCTCGGACACGAGGGCCTGGACCTGCTGGAGCGTCCCGCGGCGGCCCGGGACACCGACTTCGCGCGGTTCCTCGCGGGTGTCGACCAGTGGGACTACGTCGTCTCCGCCAACCGCCACTCGACCCTGACCTGGGAGCGGGTCTGCCCCGGCCGCTACACCACCCTGGAGTACGGCAGGCCGCGCACCGACCGGTTCCACACGGCGACCGGGGCGGACGTGGCCCGGCTGCGGGAGTCGCTCGGCGTCCCGGAGGGGTCGGTGGCGATCCTGTACGCGCCGGCCCGCCGCGACTACCGGCGCACCCAGCGCCGGCCGCTCGACCCGGAGCGCGTGGTGCGCCGGCTCGGCCCGCGGTTCGTCGTCCTGTCCCTCGCCGACCGCCACCCGTACGGCGGGCCGCTGGAGGCCGCCTCCGACCGGGTCCTGGACGTCACCGGCCACCCGGACGTCACCGCGCTGTGCCTGGCCTCGGACGCCCTGGTCACGGACTACTCGCCGCTGATGTTCGACTACGCGGGCCTGGACCGGCCGGTCGTGCTGCACATCGACGACTGGGAGGCGTACGAGGCGGCCCGCGGCGCCTACTTCGACCCGCGGGCGTTCCCGCCGGGCCCGGTCGCGGGCGGCGAGGACGAGCTGATCGACGTCTTCGCGAGCGGTCACTGGCGCGGTGCCCGCTCCACCCGGCTGCGGGCGGACTTCCGGGCGCGTTTCTGCCCGCACGACGACGGCCGCGCGGCCGAGCGGGTCGTGCGCCGGGTGGTGCTCGGGGAGACGGACCTGCCTCCGGTGGTGCCGGTGGAGGAACGCCGCCCGGTGCCGCCGACCGGTGCCGTGTCCGTCCCGTCGTCGCTCACGACGGTGCCGCAGCAGCAGCCCGCCGGGGTCCTGGCCGTCACCGATCGCGGCTGACCGCCGTTCCCCCTTCGCGCACAGGGAGTTCCCATGCCCTCCGGCTCGTCGCGGCCCACCCCGGCCCGGCCGCCCGCCCGGCGGCCGGCGGGACGGCCGGGCAGGCGCCCCGCCCGCTGAGGGCGCCACGACATCCTCCACGAGAAAGAGCAGAATGCCCCGCTTCAGCATCATCGTCCCGTCCCACGGGGTCGCCGGCCGGCTGGGCCGGGCGCTGGACTCGGTCCTCGCCCAGTCCTTCGGCGACTTCGAACTGATCCCGGTCTGCCCGGCACCCGGTTCCCCCGCGGCCGACGTGGCCGCCCGGCACGCCGAGCGGGACTCGCGGGTGGCGCCGGTGCACGCGCCGCCGACGGCCGGACTGGCGGGCGCCCGCAACGCGGGGACGCGGGCGGCCACGGGGACGTACCTGCTGTTCCTCGACGGCGACGACGTCCTCGTACCGGGGGCGCTGGCGGCGCTGGACGCGCGCCTGGACCGGACCGGTCCGGTGGACGTGCTGCACTGCGAACACGAGCGGGCGCCCTGGTGGGAGGGCGAGCCCGCCAACCCGGCCGCGCCCCTGCTGGCGAGGGCCCCCGACGGCGCGTTCCCCCCCGGCCGCGCCCCGTACCTCACCGGCGTGGAGTTCCCGGCGTGGAGCGCGGCCTGGCGCCGTGACTTCGTCACCGAGCGGAATCTCGCCTTCCCCGCGGGCCACTTCACGGACATCGGGTGGGGCGGCCTCGCGATGCTGGAAGCCGAGCGGGTGGCGGTGCTGCGTTCGGTCGTCGTACGGCATCTGGTGCGGCGGCAGGGCAGCCGGCTGAACCTGCCCGGGGAACACCACGCCGAACTGCTGGACCAGGTCGAGCTGGTGCTGGAGCGGGCCGCCGGACGGGGGCTGCCCGCCGAGCGGGCGACACCCCTGTTCGAGCAGTTGTTCGCCGCCGTGCTGAGGACGGCCGCCCGTCCCCGGCGGCTCCCGTCGGGCCGCCGTGCCTTCTTCCACCGGGCGAGCACCCTGTACCGGCGGCACCGCCCCGCCGGGTACCGGCCCCCGCGCGGCAGTCTCGGGGTGCAGCACCGGCTGCTGGCGTCCGGCTCCTACGGGGCGTTCACCGCCCTGCGCGGCGCCCGTCGCGCGGTGGCGCGGACCGTGGCGGCGGTGCCGCGCCCCAGGGGCCTGCGCACCCGGCTGCTGTACCGGATGCACCGGTACCGCCCGCTTGATCCGGACCTCGCCGTGTACTGCGCGTACTGGGGCCGCGGCTACGTCTGCAACCCGGCCGCGATCCACGCCAAGGCACGCGAACTCGCCCCGCACATCCGCTCGGTGTTCCTGGTGGAGGCCGGCCGGGAGCACACCGTGCCGGACGGCGTCGAGTACGCGGTCCTCGGCAGCCGCCGCTGCTGGGAGGTGCTGGCCCGCGCCACGTACCTGGTCAACAACGCCAACTTCGCCGACGGCGTGGTCAAGCGGCCCGGCAGCGTCCACCTCCAGACGCAGCACGGCACCCCGCTGAAGACGATGGGCGTCGACCAGTCGACGTACCCGGTGGTGGCCGCCGCCACCGGCAGCTTCGCCAAGCTGCTCGGCCGGGTGGACCGCTGGGACTACAACCTCTCCGCCAACCCGCACTCCACGCGCGTGTGGGAGCGCGCCTTCCCCGGCTCCTACGAGCACCTGGAGTACGGCTATCCGCGCAACGACGTGTACCTGACGGCCGGCGCGGACGACGTGGCCCGGATCCGCGCGGAGCTGGGCGTGCCGGAGGGCGCGCGGGCCGTGCTGTACGCGCCCACCCACCGCGACCACCGCACCGGCTTCGAGCCCGGCCTCGACCTGGAGGCGTTCTGCGCGGCGGCCGGCGAGGACGTCGTCGTCCTGCTGCGCGCCCACTACTTCTACGACCGGGGCACCGCGCGGGCCGGCGGCCGGGTCATCGACGTCACCGCGCACCCCTCGTCGGAGGACGTGTGCCTGGCCGCCGACGCGCTGGTCACCGACTACTCGTCGATCATGTTCGACTACGCCAACCTGGATCGGCCGATCGTGGTGTACGCCGACGACTGGGACGTCTACCGGGAGGTCCGGGGCGTCTGCTTCGACCTGATGGACGCACCGCCGGGGCCGGTGGTCCGCACCCCCGAGGAGCTGGCCCGCGTGTTCCGTGACGGCTCGTACGCGGACGCGGGGTCGGCCGCGCTGCGGGCCGGGTTCCGGGAGCGGTTCTGCGCGTTCGACGACGGGCGGGCCGCCGAGCGGGTGGTGCGCCGGGTGCTGCTCGGCGAACCGCCCGAGGCCCTGCCGCCCGTGATCCCGCTCGCGGAGCGCGTCCCCGCCCCCGCCGCCACCGCCCTGGTGAGGAGCTGACAGAACAGTGCCCCGCTTCAGCGTCATCGTCCCCGTCCACAGGGTGCGGGGGTACCTGCACGCCTGTCTCGACTCGGTGCTCGGGCAGTCGTACCGCGACCTCGAGGTGATCGCCGTCGACGACCGCTCCCCCGACGACTGCGGCGCGGTCCTCGACGCGTACGCGGCCCGCGACGAGCGGGTCCGGGTGGTGCACCTGCCGGAGAACGTGGGCCTGGGCCGGGCCCGCAACGCGGGCATGGAGCACGCGACGGGCGACTACCTGTTCTTCCTCGACGGCGACGACACCCTCGCCCCGGGCGCGCTGCGCGCGGTGGCCGACCGCCTCGACGAGACCGGTGATCCGGACGTCCTGGTCTTCGACTACGCCCGCACCCACTGGTGGGGCGGCACCCGCCGCAACACCCTGGCCCGTGTGCTGGCCGTCGAGGAGGTGTTCACGGCGGCCGAGCGGCCGGAGATCCTCGATCTGCTGATGGTGGTGTGGAACAAGGTCCACCGCCGTGACTTCGTCGTCCGGGAGGGCTTCGCCTTCCCGCCCGGCTGCTACGAGGACACGCCCTGGACCTTTCCGGTGCTGCTCAGCGCGGAGCGCATCGCCGCCCTGGACCGGATCTGCGTGTACTACCGGCAGCGCCGCCGGGGCAGCATCCTGTCCACCACCGGCCGCGGGCACTTCGACGTCCACGCGCAGTACGCGCGGGTGTTCCGGTTCGTCGACGCCCGCCCGGAGCTCGCGCACTGGCGGCCCTTCCTGCACGCCAAGATGGGCGAGCACTGCCTCGACATCCTCGCCAAGCCGGACCGGCTGCCGCCGTCCGACAGGGGCGAGTTCTTCCGCCGTACGGCCGAGATGTTCCGGGCGCACCGGCCGGAGGGCGCGGTGGTCCCCGCGGAACTGCGGGTGCTGGAGGGGAGTTACGCCGGGTACGTCCTGCGGCAGCGGGCGGAGCGGGCCGGGCGGGAGCTGGGGCGGCGGGCCCGGCAGGCGGGTACGGCGACGGCGGCGCGGTACGCCCGGACCCGGGCCCGGTCCGTCTTCCGCCGCCCGCTCGACCCGGACCTCGCCGTGTACTCGGCGTTCTCGCACCGGGGCGTGCTCGGCGACCCGGCCGCGATCCACCGCGCGGCACGCGAACTCGCCCCGCACGTGCGGGGCGTGTGGGTGCTGGCCGACGAGGAGCAGGCGGCCGGGCTGACGCCGGACACCGAGTACGTGCTGCTCGGCTCGCCCGGATACCGCCGGGTGACCGAGCGGGCCACGTACTTCGTCAACAACGTCAACTGGCCGGGCTCGCTGGTCAAACGCCCGGGGAGCGTGCACGTCCACACCCACCGGGGCACCCCGCTGAAGTACCTGGGCGCCGACCTGCTGGACCGGCCCGGCGCCCGGCTCGGCCTCGACGTCCCGCGGATGCTGCGCCGCGCCGACCGCTGGGACTACAGCCTGGTCGCCAACCGGCACTCCGAGCTGGTGTGGGAGCGGGCCTTCCCCTGCCACTTCACCTCCCTGCGCACCGGCAGCCCCCGCAACGACGTCCTGGTCGCGGCCCCGGCGGACCGGAGGCGTGTGGTGCGCGAACGGCTCGGCGTCCCGGACGGCGACACGGTGGTGCTGTACGCGCCGACCCGCCGCGACTACCGCAGGGACGGGCTGGTGGAGCGGCTCGACCTCGCCCGGTTCGCCGCCTGCCTGGGCGAGGGCCGCACCCTCGTCGTCCGCCTGCACCCCTCGCTGGCCGCCGGCCCGGCGCGCGGGCTCGGCCTGTCCGAGCTGCACCGGCGGGGCGTGCTCGTCGACGCCACGGACGAACCGGAGACGCAGGACGTGCTGCTCGCCGCCGACGTGCTGGTCACCGACTACTCGTCGATCATGTTCGACTACGCCCTGCTGGACCGGCCGATCGTGGTGTACGCCGACGACTGGGACGCCTACCGGGCGAGCCGGGGCGCCTACCTGGACATCACGGCCGAGGCGCCGGGCCACGTGGCACGCTCCCCCTGGGAACTGGCGTGGCTGTTCGACTCCGGGGCCTGGAAGGACGAGGAGGCGGCGCGGCTGCGGTCGGCGTTCCGGAAGCGGTTCTGCGAGTTCGACGACGGCCGGGCCGCCGAGCGGGTGGTGCGGACGCTGATGCTGGGCGAGCCGATGCCCGAGCGGCCGGCACCCGGACCGGCCCGGGTGCCGGCCCAGGCCACCGGCGCCGGCCTGCCGGTCCCGTCGTGACACCGCGCACCCGGGTCCTGCTGCTGGCCGCCGTCTTCGCGCTGCTGCAACTCGCCAACGTCACCGGCCGGGACACCCCCGACAGCAAGAACTACCTGTCGTACGCGCTGAGCCTGACCGGTGCGGACAAGCGGGAGGCGGCGACCGCCACCATCGACCACTTCTGCGCGGGCCGGGCGTCGATCGCGCACCGCGAGCAGAACGTGGACGTGGTCCGCTTCCACGCCCCCGACCCCGCTCCGGAGGTCCTGCGCGAGTGCCGGGAGCGGGAGTGGCGGCAGGTGGAGGCGATGCTGGCGGCCGGGCGGACCGGCGGGCACACCGTGCCGTTCATGCCGGAGCGGTTCATGCGGATCTTCGAGGCGCGGCCCGGCTACCCGGTGTTCCTGGCCCCGTTCGTCGCCTTGTTCGGGGCGACCTGGGGGGTGTGGGCGGCGGGCGTGGTGGTGACCTGCGCGGGCGGGGTGCTCGCCTTCCTGGTGCTGCGCGCCCTGTCGGTGCCGGTGCCGCTCGCGCTCACCGGGCAGGCGCTGTTCCTGGTCCTGCCGTGCGGGACGACGGCGATGCGCCCGATGACCGAGGGGCTGCTGCTGGCGCTCACCCTGGTGGCGCTGTGGGGCTGCGCGCTGGTGCTGGAGGGCCACAGGAGGCGGGCGGGCCTGCTGCTGGTGGGGGCGGCGCTGCTCGCGCTGTTCACCGTCAAGCACGCACAGGCCCTGTTCCTCGGGCTGTGCCTGGCGGGTGCGGGCGCGGCGGTCGCCGTACGGCGCCGGTGGCGGGGGCGGGAGCCGGGGCGCGGGGTGGTGGCGCTCGCGGGGGCCGGGTGCGCGGGGGTGTTCGGCACGGTGCTGCTGGCCCGGCTGCTGGGGTATCCGTCGGTGTCGGAGAGCGTGCAGGACCTGCTCACCGGTCACTTCGCCCGCCCCGACCGGGAACGGCCGTGGGCGGAGTTCCTCCAGTTGCAGGGGAACTTCTGGACGGAGTGGCTGCGGCGGCAGCTGTGGGAGCCGGTGTTCGTCGCGTTCCTGGCGGCCGGTGTCGCGGGGGCGCCGCGGCGGCCGGCGTTCGGCGTCTTCCTGGTGGCCGCCGCCTGCACGGGGTTCCTCAACCAGGCCGGGCATCCGGACATCAACATCTGGGGCGACCGGCTGATCACGCCGGCCTGGCTGCTGCCGGTGCTGGGCGTGCCGCTGCTGCTGGAGCCGGTGGTGCGGCGGGCGGTGGTGCCGGCACAGGGGGCTCCGGTGGAACCGGCACGCTGACCGTCCGCTTCACCCGATGAGGTGACGTGGGGTCATGCCGTGGAGCGCGCCGGGAAGATTGGGCAAATGCCCGCGAAGCTCCCTTTCCGCACCCTCCGATGAGTTCCCCGGTCCTCGTCCGGCCGGCCGTGCGCGGTGCCACGGCGCTGCGCGGCGGCGGGGCCTGGCGCCCCACCCCGTACCAGTTCTTCGGCTTCCTGTTCTGGCTGGTGATGTCGCTGGCGTACTGGAGGGTGCCGCTGTGCTGCGACGCCGGACAGCACGCGGCGGTCGTCGAGCGCCTCAAGGACGACCTGCTGAACCCCCGGCACCCGATGGCGGACCTGCCGGGGGCGGGCAGCCCCTACTACTCGCCGTTCGCGCTGGCGCAGGGCGCGGCCGCCCGGCTGACGGGGCTGGGCGGCTGGGAGGTGGTCCGGCTCACCGGGCCACTGAACCTGCTGGTGCTGCTGACCGGGATCGGCCGTTTCGTGCGGGTGCTGACCCCGCGCCCGTGGGCGCCGGTGCTGGCGCTCGGCGCGATGGCGCTGCTGTGGGGAGTGGAGCGGGCCTGGTGGAGCGGCTACCTGAACCTGATGTCGATGACGGGCAATCTGCCCTACCCGTCGGCGTGCGCGATCGGGCTCACCTTCTGGGCGTGGGCGCTGACGGGGGCGCGGGCCCGGAACGCGGGGGCCGTGCGGTACGTGGGGCCGGGCGGGCCGCGCCCGGCCCTGGGGCATGCGGCGCTGGGCGCGCTGTACGGGCTGGTCCTGCTCGTGCACCCGATCACGGCGGTCGCGGCGGCGCTGGGCGCGGTGGCGCTGGTCGCCGGGTGGCAGCGGCGGTGGTCGGCCGCGGTCGCCGGGCGGTGGGCGGTGACGGGGGCGGTGGCGCTGCTGACGGCCGCCTGCTGGCCGTACTTCGACGTGTTCGCGCTGGCCGGGGACGGCAGCGTGGACGCGCTGCACCGGCGGCTGTACCTGGACCTCGGCGGTCGGTTCGGGCTGGTGCCGCTCGGGCTGCCGGCGCTGTGGCTGCGGGCCCGGCGCGCCTCGTGGCGCGATCCGCTGGTGCTGCTGTTCGCCCTGGACTGCCTGGTGGTGGCGTACGGCTGGGTCAGCGGCCACTACACCTACGGCAGGATCCTCGGGCTGACGCCGGTGCCGTTGCAGTTCGCGCTCGCGGTGGAGCTGGCGGCGCCGCGGCCGTGGCCGGTGTGGCGGCGGCTGCTGGGCGGGGCCGCGGCGGCGGGGGCGTGCGTGGCGTTCCTGACCGTGCACGCGGGGGCGGTGGTGCCGGCGGGCTTCGCACGGCCGCCGGACTGGCCGTCGTACGACTGGGCCGCGCGGTACGTCGGACCGGGCGAGGTCGTGATCACCGACGGCTACCACGCCGTCCACGCGATCGCCGGGTACGGGCCGAACCTCGCCGCGCCGGCCTGGCCGGACGCCTCGCTGGACGAGGGGGAGCGGCTGCGGCGGGTGGCCGACGTGCGCGCGTACCTCGATCCCGGTTCGACCCGCGCCGAGCGGGCCGCGGTCGTCCGCCGGTACCACGCGCGCTGGCTGCTGCTGACGCCGCGGCAGCGGGTGCCCGAGGAGGCGGTGGTGGTGGCGTGGAGCCGGCGGACGGGTGAGGTGCTGGCGCGGGTGCCGGGGACTACTCGATGACGAGGTCGACGGGGATGTTGCCGCGGGTGGCGTTGGAGTAGGGGCAGACCTGGTGGGCCTGCTCGACCAGCTTGCGGCCGGTCTCCTCCTCGATGCCCTCGGGCAGCTCGACGCGGAGCGTCACCGCGAGCGCGAAGCCCTCGCCCTGCTTGCCGAGGACGACCTCGGCGGTCACCGCGGCGTCGCTGACGTCGACCTTCGCCGCCCGGCCGACCACGCCGAGGGCGCTGCCGAAGCAGGCCGCGTAACCGGCGGCGAAGAGCTGCTCGGGGTTGGTGCCCTGGCCGTTGCCGCCGAGCTCCACGGGGGCGCTCAGGCCGAGGTCGAGCTTGCCGTCGGAGGTGACGGCGCGGCCCTCGCGGCCGTGGGTGGCGGTGGCGACAGCGGTGTAGAGCGCGTCCATGGAAAGGACCTTCCCTCTCGAGTCGTGGCTCGGCCGGGCCCTTCGGTTCGGTGGGTCCGGCCGCCGTACGACCACAAGTAGAGCACACAATTTAATTGTGTGCAATCAAATGGCCCGCGAGGCTACCCTGGAGGCATGACAGCCACCCCGAGCCCCTCCCCCGCTACGGCCCCGCCGCCGGGCGCCGCGGACGAATGGCTCCGCCTCGAACAGCAGATCTGCTTCAACCTGAACGCCGCCTCCCGCGCCTTCACCGGCGTCTACCGGGTGGTCCTCAAGGACCTCGGGCTCACCTATCCGCAGTACCTGGTCATGCTGGTGCTGTGGGAGCACGGCACGCTGCCGGTGAAGAAGCTCGGCGAGCACCTGCGGCTGGACTCAGGCACCCTGTCCCCGCTGCTCAAGCGGCTGGAGGCGGCCGGCCTGGTGAGCCGGGAGCGCAGTGCGCGCGACGAGCGGTCGGTGGAGGTCCGGCCCACCGGGGAGGGCACCGCGCTGCGGGAGCGGGCCCTGGAGGTGCCGCGCCGGATCATGGCCGCGACCGGCTTCGACATCGACGAGATCCGCGATCTGAGCACTCGCCTGCACCGGCTCACGGCGGCGCTGGACAGGGCGGCGGCGGAGGGCGCGTGAGGGCCGGACGGCCCTCGTAACCTACGCAGGCGTAGCTTACGATGCCGTAGCTTACGGAACCGTAAGTTCACGGATACGCCGGTACGGACCCGGTGCGTCACCCGGTGCTGCCGCCACGTTTGCGAGGACCGCGAGCCGCGGGCGATGTACGTCCGCGAGGGTGGGGACGCCGGGCGGACCGAGGGGCGGCACTGCCTGTGCAACGGGCTGCTGGCCGCCGTCGGCCTCGGCCAGCGCCGCCCGCGCGGCACGGTGGAACCACCCGTCGTCACCATCGGCCAGGACCTGGGATTCCTGCGCCACCTCGCGCCCGAGGGCCGCCCGTACGGCGCGGAGGAGGTCGTGCGGTGGCTGCGCGCGGGAGTGGCGGCCTCCCACGCGTGAGCGGACGACCGGGGGCGCGCCGTCCCTCCGGGGTACTGATGGGCAGAGGCAGACAATCAGCCCAGAGCACTCCGAGGACGTCATGCGCCCCCACCACTCCCAGGCCGCCGTCACCGTCGTCGTCATCGGCCACGACGACGCCGCCCACGTGACCGACGCCGTGCGCTCGGCGCTCGGGCAGGGGCCCGCCGTACGGGAGGTCGTCGCCGTCGACGACTGCTCGACGGACGGCAGCGCCGCCCTGCTGGACCGGCTCGCCTGGGACGAACCCCGGCTGCGGGTGATCCGGCTCCCCGTCAACAGCGGCGGCTGCGGCACCCCGCGCAACACCGGGCTCGCCGCGGTGACCTCCCCGTACGTGATGTTCCTGGACAGCGACGACGTACTGCCGCCCGGCGCGGCGGACACCCTGCTCACGGCCGCGACCGGGGCCCACGCGCAGGTCGCGGGCGGTCTGTGCGTGCGCCGCGAGCTGCCGTCGGGGCGCGAGGTGCCGTGGGAGCCGGCCCTGTACGCCGCGCCCGCCGTGCTCGCCCGCCCGGCGCTGCGCCCGCGCCTGGTCCACGACACGCTGTGCGTCAACAAGCTCTACGCCACGGCCTTCCTGCGCGCGCACGGCATCCGCTTCCCCGAGGGCCGCTTCCCCTACGAGGACGTCGTGTTCACCGCGCGGGTGTGGGCCGCCGCCCCGCGCGTCGCGCTGGTCCCCGACCGGGTGTACGTCTGGCACGTCCGCCGGTCCGCGCGGCGGCCGTCGATCTCGCTGGACCGCGCGGGCGTCGACAACTGGCGGGCCCGCACGCACGCGTGCCGCACCGCCCACGCGATCCTGCTGGCCGCCGGGGAGAAGCGGCTGGCGCGCCGGGCGAGGGCCAAGTTCCTCGACCACGACCTGCGCATGTACGCCCGTGAACTGCCGCTGCGCGACGAGGAGTACCAGCGGAAGTGGTGGGCGCACACGCGGGCGTTCCTCGCGGAGTACGACGCCGCCGACTGGGCCCGCGACCCGGTCGCCCCCGGCCGGCTGACCGGGCGGGTCGTGCTGGCCTCCCCCGAGCCGTGCGACCTGCCCCGGCTGCGGGAGCTGGCGGCCCGGCCGGCCCGGCTGTGCCCGCCGTACGCCCGCGCGGCGGACGGCACGCCCTGCTGGTCGGCCGCCCTGCCCGGAATCACCCTGGAACCCCTGCTGACCCGGCCCGCGCCGCTCCTCCCGCTCGCCGTGGACGCGGAACTGCGCCCCCACGCGCACGGCCCGCGGCTGCGGGTGCGCCTGCACGAGCTGTACGGCCGGGTGGCGCGGGCCGGGCCGGTGGCGGCGGAGGTGGAGTGGCGCCACCGGGACCAGGGCGGCGCCCGCGTCCGCCGCACGGTGCCGCTGCGGACGGCCGCCGACGGCACCTGGGTCGCGGAGACGACCGTGCGGCCGGACCGGCTCGCCATGCTCGGCACGGGCGCCTGGGACCTGCGGCTGCGGGTGCGCTTCCGGGACGGTTCGAGCCGCCGGGTCACCGCGCACGCGCTCGCCGGGCCGGGGCTGCTGCGCCGCTGCGTGATGCCGAGCCCCTGGCACGGCGTGGTGCTGGTGCGGCCGTACGCCACGCACTCGGGTGCGCTGGCCCTGCGCGTGGCGGCCGGGGTCCGCGGAGTCGTCCCGGTGCTGCGCGCGAGGCTCCGGCGCCTGGTTCACTGAGGGGCGACCTGTTCGATCGCGGAAGCACGGGCCAACGACGAGGGGACGGCCGTCCATGACCTGGTTGATCACCGGCGGCGCCGGCTACATCGGGGCGCACGTCGTACGGGCGATGACCGAGGCGGGCGAACGGACGGTGGTGTACGACGACCTGTCCACCGGCCTCGCCGACCGGGTGCCGGACGGGGTGCCGCTGGTGGTCGGCTCCACCCTGGACGGCGAGCGGGTGGCGCGCGCCCTCGCGGACCACGAGGTCACCGGGGTCGTCCACCTGGCGGCGAAGAAGCAGGTGGCCGAGTCGGTGTCGCTGCCCCTGCACTACTACCGGGAGAACGTGGAGGGCCTGCGGGTCCTGCTGGAGGCGGTCACGTCGGCCGGTGTCCGCTCCTTCGTCCTCTCCTCCTCGGCAGCGGTGTACGGCATGCCGGACGTGGCCCTCGTGACGGAGGAGACCCCGTGCGCGCCCCTGTCTCCGTACGGTGAGACGAAGCTGGCCGGTGAGTGGCTGGTCCGCGCGACCGGCAGAGCGGCCGGACTCTCGACGGCCTGTCTGCGCTACTTCAACGTCGCCGGAGCCGCCCGCCCGGACCTCGCCGACACGGGCGTCTCCAACCTCGTCCCGATGATCTTCGAGAGGCTGACGGACGGTCTGCCCCCGCGCGTGTTCGGCGACGACTACCCGACCCCCGACGGCACCTGTGTCCGCGACTACATCCACGTCGTCGACCTGGCCGAGGCCCATGTCGCGGCGGCCCGCGCGCTGCGCGCCGCCCCCGGCCGGGACCTCACCCTCAACATCGGCCGCGGTGAGGGCGTCTCCGTCCGGGAGATGATCGACCGCGTCAACGCCCTCACCGGCCACGACCTCCCGCCCGTGGTCGCCCCGCGCCGCCCCGGCGACCCGGCCCGCGTCGTCGCCTCCGCCGACCGCGCGGCCGCGGAACTGGGCTGGAAGGCCCGCCACGGCGTCGACGACATGATCACCTCGGCCTGGGCGGGCTGGCTGCGCCCGCACCCGTCGGCGGGGTCCCGTCCCTGATGCCGACCCGCACCGAACGCGCCCTGGGCGCCGTCGTCGGCTCCGCCGTGGGCGACGCCCTGGGCGCCCCCTTCGAGTTCGGCCCCGAGGGCGCTTTCTCGGCCCGCTTCCCGGCACCGGGGTCCGGGGGCGAGATGTGCGGGGGCGGCGGCTGGGACCCGGGCGAGGCGACGGACGACACGCAGATGGCGGTGCTGGTCGCCGAGTCGCTGCTGGAGCGCGGCGGCCTCGACCTCCCCGACGTCTTCCACCGCTTCCGGCGGTGGGCGGCCGCCGAGCCGAAGGACATCGGCCTCCAGACGGAGGCCGTACTGACCGGCGGCGACCCGTGGGACCTGGCCGCCGCGGTGCACTTCCAGACCAGCCAGCGGGCGGCGGGGAACGGCGCGCTGATGCGGGCGGCCCCCTCCGCCGTGTACTTCGCGCCCCAGGGCCGTACCGCCACCATGGACGCCGCCCGCCGCCTCTCCGCCCTCACCCACGGCGACCGGGCGGCCTGGGAGGGCACGGCCGTCCTCCACGAACTCATCCGCGTGGCCCTGACCGGCGCCGACCCGCTGGCCGCCGTACCCGACGCCCTGCGCGCGCTCCACCCGGACCACCACGACCGCTACGCCACCGTCCTCGCCCCCGACTGGCACCCGGACCTGGCCACGGAGTTCAACGGCGCGGTCTGGCCCTGCCTGGGCTCCGCCGTCTGGGCCCTGCGGACGACGACCGGCTACGAGGAGGCCGTACGCGCGGCGATCGACCTGGGAGGCGACACGGACACGGTGGCGGCGGTGACCGGCGGCCTGGCGGGAGCGGTGTACGGCATCGACGCCGTCCCCGCCCGCTGGACCGGGCCCCTGCACGTGCCCCTGCCGGGGTTCGCCGGGCGCGTCCTGACCACGACGGACCTGGCCGGTCTCGCCCGGAGGCTGTGCGGCTGAGCCCCTGCCGGGAAGCCGGCCGTGACCTCGTCCGGACGGGCCGGCTCGGCGCACGGGACCCCGTACGCGGTCGTGTGCCGCCGAGCGGTGACCTGGGGGCCGGGCGCCGTGAGGGTGACGGCGTCCTCGGCCGTCACCCGGGCGGTCACCGTGGGCCGCGTCGCCCCTGCGGAGCGGAAGCCCTCCATGGCGGGCCGGCCTCCCCGATCAACCGGTGTTCCGCCGGCCGCCCGGTGTTCCGTCGGCCGGGCCTCCGGGAGTCGGGTGGGCCGGCCGGGACGGTCCCGGGAACCGGTCATTTCCGCCAGAACAGGTGGTGGGTCACGCCGCTCGGGCTGGGCACGACCTCCAGGTGGAACCGGTCGAGCAGTTCGTCGGGGGACTCCCACAGGCGCAGTCCGGACCCGAGCTTCACCGGGGAGACCACCACGTGCAGGGTGTCGACGAGGTCCGCGTCGAGGAACTGCCTGATGGTGGTGACCCCGCCGCCGAGCCTGACGTCCTTGCCCCGCGCCGCTTCCCGCGCCCGCTCGAGGACCGCGGCCGGGTCGCCCGCGACGAAGTGGAACGTGGTGTCGGAGAGCGTGAACGAAGGACGCTCGTGGTGGGTCATGACGAACACCGGGGTGCGGAACGGGGGCTCCTCCCCCCACCAGCCGCGCCACTCGTGGTCCTGCCAGGGCCCGCGCTGGGGCCCGAACTTGTTGCGGCCCATGATCTCGGCGCCGATGTTGCGCGCGAAGTCCCGGGTGAAGTAGTCGTCGAGGCCCCGGCTGCCCCCGGGGTCGGTGCGCATGGGCCAGCTCGCCGTGGCACCGGCCCACGCGAACAGCCGCTCGGGACGCTCGAGGCCGAACGGCAGCTCGAGGCTCTGGTCCTCGCCGGCGGCGATGCCGTCGCTCGAGACGTTGAAGTTCTGGACTCTCAGAAGCTGAGCCACACGTTCCTCCCTTGTTGTCGGACAACAGGGGTGAGACTCCTCGGGCCGGGAAAAGTCATCGCCGCGTCACACGGCGGTGGCCGGGACCGGCGTACCGGTCCCGGCCACCGCCGTGTGCGGGTTCAGATCTGGTTGAGGCCGCCGTCGACGGCGAGTTCGGCGCCGGTCACGAAACTGCTCCGCGGCGTGGCGAGGAAGAGCACCGCGTCGGCGACCTCCTCCGGACGGCCCAGCCGGCCCAGCGGAATGACTTCGGCGAAGCCGGCCCTGAAGGCGTCGGCCCCGACCTCCGCGGGTGCGACACCGGCGAGTCCGGGGGTGTCGATCGGGCCCGGGACGACGGTGTTGACCCGGATGCCCCGGCCCTTGAGCTCGTTGGCCCAGGTCCGGGCGAAGGAGCGGAGGGCCGCCTTGGACGCCGCGTAGACACCGAACGCCTCCGCGCCGCTGGCCGCGTTGGTCGAACCGGTCAGGACCACCGCGGCGCCGTCGTTGAGCAGCGGCAGCGCCTTCTGGACAGTGAAGAGCGCTCCCCGGACGTTGACCCCGAAGATCTGGTCGAAGTGCTCCTCGGTGATCTTCTCCAGCGACGCGAACGACGCGATCGCGGCGTTCACGAACAGCACGTCGATGCCCTGCCCGCGGTCGCGGACCGCGGCGAACAGCCGGTCCAGGTCGTCCAGGTCGGAGATGTCGCCCTGGACGCCGGTCGCCGAGCCGATGGTCTCGACGGCCGCGTCCAGCTCGACCTTGCGCCGGCCGGTCACGAACACGTGCGCGCCCTCGTCCGCCAGCCGTACGGCGGTCGCCAGGCCGATGCCGGTGCTTCCACCGGTGACGACGGCGGTCTTTCCTTCGAGCTGTCCCATGACAGCACCTCCCTAGTTCTGTACCGATCGGTACGCTAACACGTGAATACCGAACGGTACAGAATGGGTATGCTGGTCGGCATGAGCAGCAGGCAGAAGGCACCGGTGGGCCGACCGAGGGGATTCGACGCCGAGGAGGCCCTCGAACGCGCGCTGGTCGTCTTCTGGCGCCAGGGCTACGAGGGCGCCAGCCTCACCGACCTGACGGAGGCCATGGGCATCACCCGCCCCAGCATGTACGCGGCCTTCGGCAACAAGGAGGAGCTGTTCCGCAAGGTCCTCGACCGCTACACCGAGGGCCCGGGGGCCTACGTCGCCAGGGCCCTGGAGGAACCGACCGCCCGCGCCGTGGCCGCCGCCCTCCTCAACGGCACGGTCCGGGCCACCACCCGCCCCGGCTGCCCGACGGGCTGTCTGGGCGTCCAGGGCGCCCTGGCCACCGGCGACCCCGGGCAGCGGGCCCACGACGTGCTGATCGCCTGGCGCAACTTCAACGGGGCCTGCGTCGCCGACCGGTTCCGGCGCGCCGTCGCCGAGGGCGACCTGCCGCCCGGCACCGACCCGGACCGGCTCGCCCGGTACGTCGTCTCCCTCTCCTACGGGATCGCCGTCCAGGCCGCGAGCGGCGTCGACCGCGACGACCTCCAGCAGGTCGCCGACACCACCCTGCTCAACTGGCCCCCGGCGACCTCAGCGTGATCACGGCCGGTCATCCTCGCGACGGGCACTGACGCCGCCGTACGGCGACACGGAGAAGGAGCCCCGGGGCGCTGCGCGCCTCTCTCACAGCGCCTTCAGCGCCTCCGTCGTCGCCCGGGTCAGGGCTTCCAGGTACCCCTTCGGCGGCTTCGGACCGCGGATGACCACCGAGCGCCAGTACAGGGGGCCCGAGATCAGGTCGAGGGCCAGGGCGTGGTCGGCGCCGGGGCGGAGTTCGCCGCGCGCCTGCGCCGCCGCGACGATGCCCCGGGCGACGGAGTCCTGGCCCTCGCGCAGCGCCTTCTGCAGGGCCTCGGCGATCTCGGGGTTGCGGGCGGCCTCGGCCTGGAGGTCGGGGAGGATCTGCGAGGCGACGGGGTGACGCAGGGCGCGGGAGGTGACCTCGTACAGCAGGCGCAGGTCGCCCTCCAGGGAGCCGGTGTCCGGCGCGGGCAGGCCCTGGACGGCGATCGCGGACAACAGGTCGAGGACCAGGTGCAGTTTGGAGCGCCAGCGGCGGTACACCGCGGTCTTGCCGACACCCGCGCGGCGCGCGATCCCCTCGATCGACATCCGCGCGTAGCCGGCCGCCGCCAGTTCCTCGAAGACGGCCGCCCGGATGGCCTCCGTCACGTCCTGGCGCAGTACGGCGGCCCCGGCGGGCGCCCTGCGGCGCGGACGCGGCTGGGGCTCGTCGGCGTTCGTCGTCATGCGGACAGCATAGGCCGATACCGTCACGACGAAACGGTTGCGTTCCGGCGTTCTTTCGACTTACGCTCCCGTTGCGACGATACGGTCCCGTCCCGACGTAGGGACTCCCGTCGTCCCCCTCCCTCTAGTGAAAGCGCCGGATGTGAGTCAGGCCCTCCACACACCACCCCCCGCACCGGCCCGCCCGGCCCCGGCCGAGGACGACCTCGCGGCCCTCGCCGCCAGGTACGGGCTGACCGTCAGCGGCGCCCGGCCGTCCCTCGGCGAGTACGTCCGTCAGCTCTGGGACCGGCGGCACTTCATCCTCGCCTTCTCCCGGGCGAAGCTGACCGCCCAGTACAGCCAGGCCAAGCTCGGCCAGCTGTGGCAGGTGGCGACCCCGCTGCTGAACGCGGCCGTGTACTTCTTCATCTTCGGCCTGCTGCTGGGCGCCAACCGGGGCATCCCGAAGGACGTGTACGTGCCGTTCCTGGTGACGGGCGTGTTCGTGTTCACCTTCACCCAGAGCTCGGTGCTGGCCGGGGTGCGGGCCATCTCCGGGAACCTGGGACTGGTGCGGGCGCTGCACTTCCCGCGCGCCTCGCTGCCCGTCTCCTTCGCGCTCCAGCAGCTCCAGCAGCTGCTGTTCTCGATGATCGTGCTGGTCGTGGTCATGGTGGCCTTCGGGAGCCTGCCTGCCCTGTCATGGCTGCTGGTGATTCCGGCGCTGCTGCTGCAGTTCGTGTTCAACACCGGGCTGGCGCTGATCTTCGCGCGGATGGGCAGCAAGACGCCCGACCTGGCCCAGCTGATGCCGTTCGTGCTGCGCACCTGGATGTACGCGTCCGGCGTGATGTTCAGCATCCCGGCGATGCTGCACGACAAGGACGTGCCGAGCTGGCTCGCCGACGTGCTCCAGTGGAACCCGGCGGCGATCTACATGGACCTGGTCCGCTTCGCGCTGATCGACGAGTACGGCTCCTCCTACCTGCCCCCGCACGTGTGGGCGTTCGCGCTGGGCTGGGCGCTGCTGGCCGGCGTGATCGGGTTCGTCTACTTCTGGAAGGCTGAGGAGAGGTACGGCCGTGGCTGACACCACCGACGAGAAGACTCCCACGGTCGTCGCCGACCGCGTCGACATCGTCTACCGGGTCAACGGCACCGGCGCCGGACGCGGCACCGCCACCGCCGCCCTCAACCGCATGCTGCGCCGCGGGAAGGCCGAGAAGGCGGCCGGCGTGCGCACGGTGCACGCCGTGCGGAACGTCTCCTTCGTGGCGTACCGGGGCGAGGCGATCGGGCTCATCGGCACCAACGGCTCGGGCAAGTCGACCCTGCTCAAGGCCGTCGCCGGACTGCTCCCGGTGGAGAACGGCCGCATCTACACCGACGGCCAGCCCTCCCTGCTCGGCGTCAACGCCGCCCTGATGAGCGACCTGACCGGCGAGCGCAACGTCCACCTCGGCGGGCTCGCCATGGGCATGTCCCGCGAGCAGGTCAAGGCCCGCTACGACGAGATCGTCGACTTCTCCGGGATCAACGAGAAGGGCGACTTCATCACCCTGCCGATGCGCACCTACTCCTCCGGCATGGCGGCCCGGCTGCGCTTCTCCATCGCCGCCGCCAAGGACCACGACGTCCTCCTCGTCGACGAGGCGCTGGCCACCGGAGACCGCTCCTTCCAGAAGCGTTCCGAGGCCCGCATCCGGGAGCTGCGCGAGCGGGCGGGGACGGTGTTCCTGGTCAGCCACAACAACAAGTCGATCCGTGACACCTGCGACCGCGTGCTCTGGCTGGAGCGGGGCGAGCTGCTGATGGACGGACCGACGAAGGACGTGCTCAAGGAGTACGAGGCGTTCACCGCGGGCACGGACAAGGCCCGCCGGCCGCAGCGGAAGGCGGCGCCGGCGCCTTCCTGAGGCCTACGTCCGCGCGCCCTCTTCGTCACCTTGGTGCCACTATGACGAAGAGGACCGTCCGGAGCGACGAGCAGCCGAAGGAGCCCCGCGATGCCCGAGCTCAGCGTCGTCGTCCACGGGCCGAACACCCAGGACCACCTGACCGGCCTGCTCGACTCCCTCACCGGCCGTCCCCTCCCGGACACCGAGGTCGTCGTCGCCGCCGTCGGCGACTGGGCCCGCGAGACCGCCCTGCGGCACGCCCCGCACGTCCGGGTGCTGCCCCTGCCCGACGGTACGTCCGACGCGGCGGCCAGGGCGGCGGGGGCGGCGCGGGCCACCGGCCGCTGGCTGCGCTTCGTCCGCGCCAAGGACGGCCTGCCGCCCGGCAGCACCCGTACCGTCGCCGAACGGGTCGCCGGGCTCCCCGCCGCCGTGGACGTCCTGCTCCTGGACCATCTGCGCAGCACCTGGCGCCGCTCCGGTCTCCCCTCGGCGGACGGCCCGCTGCTCGCCCGCGCGGGCCGCGCCGCACTCGCCCTCGACGACAGCCCCTCCCTGCTGCGCCTGACCCCGCTGCTCGGCACCCGCGTCCTGCGCGCCGGCTTCTGGCGGGCGCACCAGGAACGGCTCACCACCGACGACGAACCCCGCGCGGCCCTCGCCGCCCTGCTGCTCGCCGACCGCGTCGCCGCCCTGCCGCACATCGCCCACGAGGACCGCCGGCTGCGGCCCGCCTCCCTCCCGCCGCTCACCCCCGCGCGGCACCACGCGCTCGTCGACCGCTACGAGAGCCTCCTCGGCCTCGCCCGCGAACGCCCCGCCGTTCACACCGTGCTCTACGAGCTCATGGTCCGTGACTGCCTGCGCGCCTTCACCCGCGGCGACATGCCCGAGGACGTGGCCCGGGAGTTCTTCCACCGGGCCTCGGCCGCCGCCCTGCGCCACCGCCCCGAGGGCCACCGGCGCCCCGCCGGCCTCGAGGGCGTCCGCCGCTCCCTGCTCGAAGAGGACGCCTACGGCAGGTACCGCGCCCTCCAGGCCGCCAACCACGCCCGCCGCGCCGTGCGGTCCACGGTGCGCACCGGCCGGCGCCGGCTCGGCGCACAGGTCCGCGAGCAGCGGTACCGCAGGGCCCTGCGCCGCCCCGTCGACCCCCACCTGGCGGTGTTCGCCGCCTACTGGAACCGCGGCGTCGCCTGCAACCCGGCCGCGATCGCCGCCAAGCTCGCCGAACTCGCCCCGCACATCCACCCGGTGTGGGTGGTGACCGCCGAGAACGCCGCCCTGCTCCCGCCCGGCACCGACCACGTCGTCCCCGGCACCCGCCGCTACTGGGAGACGCTCGCCACCGCCAAGTACCTCGTCAACAACGTCAACTTCCCGAACGCCGTGGTCAAACGCCCCGACGCGGTCCACCTGCAGACCCACCACGGCACCCCGCTCAAACGCATGGGCGTGGACCAGCTGCCGTTCCCGGCCGCCGCCCAGGGCCTGGACTTCGACGCGCTGCTGGAACGCGTCGACAAGTGGGACTACAGCCTCTCCGCCAACAGCCACACCACCCGCATGTGGGAGAGGGCGTACCCGTCCCGGTACGTCTCGCTCGACCACGGCTATCCGCGCAACGACGTCTACTACACGGCCGGCGCCGACGACATCCGCGCGGTCCGCGCGCGCCTCGGCATCGCGCCGGGGCGCCGGGCCGTCCTGTACGCGCCCACGCACCGCGACTACGAGGCCGGCTGGACGCCGCGCCTGGACCTCGCCGCCCTCGCCGACCGCCTCGGCGAGGACACCGTGCTGCTGGTGCGCGGCCACTACTTCTACGACGGCGCCGCCTCCCCGCTCACCGGACTGCGCCGCTCCGGCCGCGTCGTGGACGTCTCCTCCTACGACCCGGTGGAGGAGCTGTGCCTGGCCGCCGACGCCCTGGTCACGGACTACTCGTCGATCATGTTCGACTACGCCAACCTCGACCGCCCGATCGTCGTCCACGCCGACGACTGGGAGACGTACCGCACCACGCGCGGCGTCTACTTCGACCTGACGGCCGAGGCGCCCGGCCCGGTGGCCCGCACCCAGGACGAGCTGACCGGGATCCTCACCACCGACGCCTGGCGCGACGACGGCGCGGCGAAGGCACGGGCCGCCTTCCGCCGCCGGTTCTGCGAGTACGACGACGGCCGCGCCGCCGAACGCGTCGTGCGCCGGGTCTTCCTCGGCCAGGACGAGGCGTCGCTGCCGCCGGTGCTGCCGCTCGGGGAACGCACCCCGGCACCGACCCCCGAGGAGGCGTCATGAGCACCGCCCGGCTCCCCGACGTGACCGTCACGGTGATCGTCCACAACGACGCCGGACGGCTCCCCCGCGCGGTGGAGTCCGTGCGCCGCCAGACCCACCGGAACATCGAGATCGTCATCAGCGACGACCACTCCACGGACGACACCCCCCGGGTGGCGCGGGCGCTGGCGGCCCGCGACGGCCGCATCCGGTACCTGCGGCTGCCGGAGAACAGCGGCGGGTGCAGCGCGCCGCGCAACCGCGCCCTGGAGATCGCGCGGGCGCCGTACCTGATGTTCCTCGACAGCGACGACGAGCTCCCGCCGGAGTCGGTCGCCTCGCTGCTCGCCGCGCACCGCGAACGCGACCTCGACTTCGCGATGGGCGCGGTGCGGCGGATCCGGGTGGACACCGGGCGCCGCTCCACCTGGATGCCGCACCTCGTGCGCGAACACCGCACCCTGGACGGCATCGAGGCCGACCCGCGGCTGTTCTTCGAGCACCTGTCGACCGGCAAGATGTACGCCCGCGCCTTCCTCGACCGGCACGACCTGCGCTTCCCCGAGGGCATCCACTACGAGGACCAGCTGTTCTCGGCCCAGGCGTACTGCCTGGCGAAACGGTTCACGATCGTCCCCGAGCCGGTGTACCTCTGGTACGTCGCCCCGTACGCGGGCTCCGACGCCGCGTCCATCTCCAACCAGCGGCACCTGCTCACCAACGTCCGCGACCGGATCCACGTGCAGCGGCTGATCGACGCGTTCCTGGTGGAGAGCGGGCACGGGGCGCTGCGCGAGGACAAGGACCACAAGTTCCTGAAGCACGACTTCCGGATGTACGCGGGCGACCTGCCCCACCGGGACGAGGAGTGGCTGGCGGGCTTCGCGGACCTGGTGAACCCGTACCTGGAGACCCTGTCGCCGGGCGCGTACGCCCGGCTCCCCCGCGCCGAGCGGGTGGTGCTCCGGCTCGTCCGCGACCGGCGCCTGACCGAGGCCCGGTGGGCCGCCCGGGAACTGGGGGACGGCGTCGGTCCGAGGGAGCTGGCCACGGGCCCGGACGGCCGTACGTACTGGGGCGGGCGGGTCCCCGGATCGGCGGCCGCCCGCCGTGAACTGGACCTGACCGAGCTGGAGCTCGACACCCGCCCCTTCTCCGTCGCCCGGTTCCGCCACGAGATCACGGAGCTCACCCCGCGCCCGGGGGCCTGCGTCGACCTGACCGTCCGCACGTACGACCCGGCGCTGCGCCTCCCGCTCGGCCCCCAGCGCGCGAGCCTGCTCCTCACCCCCGGCCGGCACCGCCTGACCGTCCCCTTCCGTCTCTCCCCGGTCCGCCCCGGTGTCTTCGAGGGCCGCGTCCGTCTCGACCCCGCCTCCGCGCGCCTCCCGCTGAACGGCTTCGCCGGGGTGCGTCATCCGCTGGTCCGGCTGACCTGCCGGGGACGGAGCAACCAGGGGTTGCTGCTGGCCCCCGTGGCCTTTCCGCCCCTGACCGCCCGCGTCCGGCGCCATCGGCTCACGATCGAGCCCGAGGGCCACGGCCCGGGCCGCCTCCAACTCCGCTGGCAGCCGACCGGCCTCACGGCAAGCCTGCTGCACCCGGCGGCCCGCCTGGTGGCGAGCGTCTTCAACTCGTCCGGCGCCTGATCTCCCAGCCCGTCCGGCCTTTGCTTTCAGCCCGTCCGGCGTTTGAGGACGAGGCCGTTCAGGCCGAAGGGGGGTCCGGGGGCACAGCCCCCGGGGACGGGAAGGGAAGGGGCGGCGGGGGCGAAAAAACAAACCGGCCCCCCACCCCCGTCACAGCTCAGGGCACCGCATACAGCACCTGCCCCTCCGGCCCCCGCGCCACCTCCCGCAACCCGGCGTCCCCCAGCACACCACCCCCGTCGACCACCCACCGCACCCCGTACTCCCGCTCGATCCCCCGCCGCACGGACGCCGGCGTCCGCTCCCCGAAGTACGCCCGCGTGGCCGCCCCCCGCCGCCCCTCGTCCGCCAGGAAGAAGTCGGGGTACCCAGGAGCGACCGTGTAGGCCCCGTACGCCGGTACCTGACGGGCCGGCCGCCCCTGCGCCATGACCACGTCCCCGTACCGCACCCACGGGGTGATCCAGTGATACCCCGTCCACGGCGGCCGGTACCTGTCCTCCACCACCGCCGGCAGGACACCCCGCGGCACCACGTACCCCAGCGCCCCCGCCTGCGCCCACCCCCCGACCAGCAGCCCCCCGGCCAGCAGGACCGCCCACCCGGCCCGCGACCACCGCCGCCCCGCCCCGGCCACCCCGGCCGCCCCGGCCACCTCCACCGCCTCCAGCACCACCGCGAGCTGCGCCGGAATCACCACGGCCGGCAGCGCACGCCCCCACGAGTAGTGGCCGCTCAGCCACCCCGCCCCCACGACCACCACCCCCAGCACGAAGAAGGAGACCAGCGGATCCCGCCGGTCCCGCCACCCCCGCGGCACCAGCGCGGCCACCCCGAGCGGCACCAGCCCGAACCGCGCGACCGGATGCCCGTACAGCACCCGGTGCACCCCCTCCAGCCCGCCCCCCGCGCCGAACAGCGCGAAGAAGTCGTAGTACGGCCACACCCACAGCACCACCGCCCCCACCAGCACCCCGGCGCCGAGCCGCGGCCACACCACACGCCGGGCCCGCCGCGCCGCGAACACCGTGGCGACGGCACCCACCGTGGCCACGACCCCCGAGAACTGGTGGCAAAGGAGAATCGCCCCCCACAGCGCCCCCAGCCCGAGCCATTCCGACCACCCGGCCTCCCGGCGCAGCGCCCCCGTCAGCCACGCCCAGAGGTGGAAGGCGAGACCGAGGGTGAACGTGCTCGGATACGACACCGTCAGCGCGAGCGAGTGGAGCCCGGGGAAGCCGCTCCACAGGAACGGGGTCGTGCCCCACAGCAGCAGCAGGCTCAGCAGGGCGAGCGCGGGCGCGGCCCGGTGCGCGCCCAGCGTCCGCACGTACCGCCACACTCCCGTCACCAGCAGCACCAGTGCGGCGGCGGCGGCCAGCCGCAGCACCACGAACACCGAAAGGCCCGGCAGCCGGGCGACGAGGCCCAGCAGCAGCATCCACGGCGAGTAGTACGGGCTCGGCGTGTCCGCGTCGACCAGCGGGTTGCCGGGGTCGAGCGGACGGTGCCGCAGCCGCTGCACGGTCGCCGCGTGCATGCCCAGGTCACCGGCCCAGGGGAGCCGCACGACCACCAGGACCAGCAGGGCGAGGACGAGTCCGGCGCCGGCCGCGGCCACGGTGCGGCCGAGGGCCGCCGGGCGCTCCGCGGCGCGGCGCGCACCGGTCCCGCCGGGCGCGGCGGACGAGGAGGATCGGACGCTCACACAGGAGCCATTGCCCGTGACGGCGCTCCCGCACCGGATCCGCGCCGATGCCCACCCAAGGCACCACAACGCCGCGAGGGCGCCCCGGACCCGACGGTCCGGGGCGCCCTCGCGGCCATCCGCCTACGAGTGCGACCGCAGCAGCGTCCGCATCGTCCGCATCGCCACCGACAGGTTGGCGAGGTCGAACGCGTCGGAGCCGTGGATCTCCTCCAGCGTGCTGCGGGCCCGGCCCAGCAGCGCGGCGTTCTTCTGCTCCCACAGCTTGAAGCGCTGCTGCGGCGTCGACGAGCCGTTGCCCTCCGCCAGCACGTCCGCGGTCACCGCCGCGTGCGCCGCGTACAGGTCCTCGCGGATCGCCGCGCGGGCCATGGACTGCCAGCGGTCGGCGCGCGGCAGCTCGATGATGCGGTCCATCAGCTGGGTGATGCGCAGCCGGTCACCGAGGTCGTAGTACACCTCGGCGACGTCCAGCGGCTCCTTGCCCGTGCGGTCGGCCACCGACACGATGTCGAGCGTCGGGAAGGCGGAGGAGAACCCGGCGACCCGGGTGGCGAGCTCGTCGGGGACACCGGAGCCGCTCAGCTCGTCGTAGATCTTCTGGTACCAGTCCAGGTCCGCGCCGCGCAGCAGCTTCGGCAGCTGCGACCAGACCTGCTCGACCCGCTCGGCGAAGAACGTCACCGTCTCCTCGAGCTCCAGCGGCTGCGGCCGGTTGTTGAGCAGCCACCGCGTACCGCGCTCCACCAGGCGGCGCGAGTGCAGCCGGATGCGGGTCTGGACGTCCGCGTCGACCGTGTTGTCGAGCGCCTCGACCCCGTCCCACACCACCGAGGAGCGGAAGATCGCGCGGGCCGCGGTCTGCGCCCGGACGATCTCCTCCAGCGACGCACCGGTCTCCTCGCGCAGCCGGTGCAGATACGTCGTACCGCCCGTGTTGACCGTGTCGTTGACCAGCACCGTCGTGGTGATCTCACGGCGCAGCGGGTGGGTGTCGATCCGGTCGGGGAACTGCTCGCGCAGCGCCGTCGGGAAGTACGCGTGCAGCAGCACCTTCAGATACGGGTCGTCGGGCAGCGAGGTGGCCAGCAGCTCCTCGGCGACCGTGATCTTCGTGTACGCCAGCAGCACGGCCGTCTCCGGTCCGGTCAGACCCCGCCCGGAGGCGAGCCGCTCGCGGATCTGGCGGTCGGTGGGCAGGAACTCCAGGGCCCGGTCCAGCCGGCCCTCGCGCACCAGGTGCTTCAGGAACCGCTGCTGGGCGTGGACCATGTCCTTGGACTGGGCCAGCGCGTTGGCGATGGCGGTGTTCTGCGCGTAGTTGTTGCGCAGCACCAGCCGGCCGACCTCGTCGGTCATCCCGGCGAGCAGCTTGTTGCGCTGCTTCACGGTCATGTCGCCGTCCTTGACGAGACCGTTGAGCAGGATCTTGATGTTCACCTCGTGGTCGGAGGTGTCCACGCCGGCGCTGTTGTCGATCGCGTCGGTGTTGATCCGGCCGCCGTGCGACGCGAACTCGATGCGGCCGAGCTGCGTCATGCCCAGGTTGCCGCCCTCACCGACGACGGAGACCCGCAGGTCCTTGCCGTCGACGCGGATGGCGTCGTTGCCCTTGTCGCCGACGTCGGCGTGGGACTCGGTGGAGGCCTTGACGTACGTGCCGATGCCGCCGTTCCACAGCAGGTCCACCGGCGCCTTGAGGATCGCCTTCATCAGGTCGGCCGGGGTCATCTTGGTGACGCCCGGCTCGATGCCGAGGGCCTCGCGGATCTGCGAGTTGACCGGGATGGACTTGGCGCTGCGCGGGAAGATCCCGCCGCCGGCCGACAGCAGCCCGGTGTCGTAGTCCTCCCAGGAGCTGCGCGGCAGCTCGAACAGCCGGCGGCGCTCGGCGTAGGAGACGGCCGCGTCGGGGTTCGGGTCGATGATGATGTGCCGGTGGTCGAAGGCGGCGACCAGGCGGATGTGCTCGCTGAGCAGCATGCCGTTGCCGAACACGTCACCGGACATGTCACCGATGCCGACGACCGTGAAGTCCTGGGTCTGGGTGTCCACGCCCAGCTCCCGGAAGTGCCGCTTCACGGACTCCCAGGCGCCGCGGGCGGTGATGCCCATGCCCTTGTGGTCGTATCCGGCGGAGCCGCCGGAGGCGAAGGCGTCACCGAGCCAGAAGTTGTACGACTCGGCGACCTCGTTGGCGATGTCGGAGAACGTCGCGGTGCCCTTGTCGGCCGCGACGACGAGGTAGGTGTCGTCCTCGTCGTGCCGGACGACGTCCGCCGGGGGCACGACCTCGCCGGCCACCATGTTGTCGGTGATGTCGAGCAGCGCCGAGATGAACGTCCGGTAGCTGGCGACGCCCTCGGCCAGCCAGGCGTCGCGGTCCACGGCCGGGTCGGGGAGCTGCTTGGCGACGAAGCCGCCCTTGGCGCCGACCGGCACGATGACGGTGTTCTTCACCATCTGCGCCTTGACCAGGCCGAGGATCTCCGTGCGGAAGTCCTCCCGGCGGTCCGACCAGCGCAGACCACCGCGTGCGACCTTGCCGAAGCGCAGGTGCACGCCCTCGACGCGCGGCGAGTACACCCAGATCTCGAACGCCGGGCGCGGCGCCGGGAGGTCCGGGATGGCCGTCGGGTCGAACTTCATGGAGACGTAATCGTGCGGCACGCCGCCGCTTGTCTTCTGGAAGAAGTTGGTGCGCAGCGTCGCCTTGATGACGGTGAGGAAGGAGCGCAGGATGCGGTCCTCGTCGAGCGAGGCGACCTGGTCGAGGGCGGCGTCGACCTCCTCGAGGAGCGCGTCCACCAGCTCGTACCCGGCGCGCTGCCGGTCCGGCGACATCCGCGCCTCGAAGAGGGAGACGAGCAGCCGGGTGGTGTGGACGTTGTGGCGGAGGGTGTCCTCCATGTAGTCCTGGCTGAAGGTGGAGCCCGCCTGGCGCAGGTACTTGGCGTACGCCCGCAGCACCATGGCCTGCCGCCAGGTCAGCCCGGCGCTGAGCACGAGGGCGTTGAAGCCGTCGTTCTCCGCCTTGCCGGTCCAGGTCGCCGCGAAGGCGTCCTGGAACCGCTCGCGGGCGTCGTCCCCGAGCTGGTCGGCGGACGCGCCCCGGGGCATCCGCAGGCCGAAGTCGTAGATCCAGGCCACGCTGCGGTCGGCGCAGCGCAGCTCGTACGGCCGCTCGTCGACGACCTCGACGCCGAGCCGCTGGAGCACCGGCAGCACCGCGGACAGGGAGACGGCCTCCCCCTTGCGGTAGATCTTGAAGCGGCGCTCCTGGGCGCCCGCGCCCACCGGCTCGTACAGGCTGAGCGCGAAGTCCCGCTCCTCGCCGAGCTCCTCCAGGCGCGCCAGGTCGGCGACGGCGCTGCGCGGGGGGTGGTCGGCCTTGTAGCCCTCGGCGAAGGCGCCGGAGTAGCGGCGCAGCAGCTCGGCGGCGCGTTCCTCGCCGAACTCGGCGTTCAGCGCCTCGGCGAAGCCGTCGGCCCAGGAGCGGGCGGCCGCGACGAGCCGGGCCTCGATGCGCTCCTTGTCGGCGTCGGACAGCTCGGGCAGTTCGGTGCCCTGCGGGACGCGGACCACGAAGTGCAGCCGGGAGAGGACCGACTCGGTGTTCCAGGCGGTGAAGTCGACGCTGGTGCCGCCGAGCTCCTCCTTGAGGATGTCGATGATCCGCAGGCGCACACCGGTGGTGTAGCGGTCGCGCGGCAGGTAGACGAGGGCGGAGTAGTAGCGCCCGTACTCGTCCTGGCGCAGGTAGAGCCGGAGCCGGCGGCGCTCCTGGAGGTAGAGCACCGAGGTGGCGATCGCCTGGAGCTCGGCGGCCGGGGTCTGGAACAGCTCGTCGCGCGGGTAGGTCTCCAGGATCTGGAGCAGGTCGCGCCCGTCGTGGCTGTGCGGCGAGAAGCCGGCGCGCTCCAGGACCTCGTCGACCTTGCGGCGGATCACCGGGACCCGGCGCACGGACTCGGTGTAGGCGGCGGACGAGAACAGCCCGAGGAAGCGCCGCTCGCCGACGACGTTGCCGTCCGCGTCGAACTTCTTGACGCCGATGTAGTCCAGGTACGACGGCCGGTGCACGGTGGCCCGGCTGTTGGCCTTGGTCAGCACCAGCAGCTTGTGCTCGCGTGCCTTGGCGCGGGCGTCGGCGGGCAGCCGCTCGAAGGACGGGCTGACCGGGTGGCCCTCCTCGGAGGCGTGGTGCGGGTCGGAGCGCAGTATGCCGAGGCCGGTGCCGGGGACGGCGGCCAGCGAGTCGTCCTCGCGCAGCTGGTACTCGCGGTAGCCGAGGAAGGTGAAGTGGTCGTCGGCGAGCCAGCGCAGCAGCTCGCGGGCCTCCTCGACCTGCGGCGCGGGCAGGTCGGCGGGGACGGGCTCGTCGGGCAGCCCTTCGGCCAGAGCGGTGGCGGTCTGGCGCATCTTGCCCCAGTCCTCGACCGCCTCGCGGACGTCGGAGAGGATCCGCAGCAGGTCGGCGGTGATCTGCTTGAGGTCGCCGCGGTCGGTCTCGCGGTCGATCTCCACGTGGATCCAGGACTCGACGAGCGCGTCGTGCGGGAGGCCGCGCGTGTCCTGGGGGAGGTCGCCGCCGACCGGGATGGTGAGCACCTCGATCAGCTTGCCGGTCACGTCCCGGCGGACCACGATCTGCGGGTGGATGACGACGTGGATGCCGCGGCCCTGGCGGGTCAGCTCGTTGGTGACGGAGTCGACCAGGAAGGGCATGTCGTCGGTGACCACCTCGACGACGGAGTGGCTGCAGGTCCAGCCGTTCTCCTCGACGGTCGGGGTGTGGACCCGGACGTTGGCCGTGCCCTGGGGGCGGCCCTCGGCGAGCCGGTAGTGCGAGTAGGCGGCGCCGAAGAGGTCGACCGGGTCGCGGTCGGTCAGGTCCTCCGGGGCGGTGTGCAGGTAGTAGCGCTGGAGGAACTCGAGCACGGTGTCCCGGTCGGGCATGCCCTTGTCCGTCGTCCCGGTCGGCAGTTTCCCCCCGGCCGGGCTGTTCTCAGCTACCCGTGCCGCCCTCTCGAGCAGCTCGGCCTTGGCTTCGTCCAGCTTGGTCTGCATGGTCCTCTGGCTCCTGTCGCGCGCCGTTGCGTGACGTAGAAGGAAGTACGGTCTCCACCTTCGTGGTGCGGTGGTACGACACGGGGTGTCCGGTCCGTACCGACGCTATGCCGTGAAGGGGGAGGAGCGGGGGCTTATCGGCCGGATCCGACGCGCCCGACGGGTGGGACGCCGCGCTCCGCGACGTCCGCTGCCGGGAGGTGCGCCGCGCCCCGGGTGCCCTCTTGGCCCCGTGCCGCCCGCGAAGACCAGCGACCGCCGCCCGGGCACGGATGTCGTCCGTGCCGCCCGGGCGCACAGCAGGGACGTCGAGGCCCCCGCGAGCTATCGCGCTGATCACGCCACCAAGGCTATCGCTCCGCACAGGCCCCCCGTCATGAGCCGTATGTGTACAAAACCAGGCCGTGAACTTTGACGTTCCGCACAGTGCGCGCGCCTCAGGAAGCCGCCAGGCGCTCCGCCTCCGCCACGGCCTCCCGGAGGGTGTCCACCACCGGGACGCCCACCGCCTCCAGGCTGGCGCGGCCGTGGGAGCCGCCGGTGTACAGGACGGCGCGCGCTCCCACGTGCCGGGCGGCCAGCGCGTCGTCGGCCGCGTCGCCGATCACCACCGTGCGCGCCGGGTCCACCCCGGTCAGCGCGCGGAGGTGGCGCACCATGTGCTCCGCCTTGCCGCCCCCGGAGGGTCCGGTCCGTCCGTCGACCCGTATGAAGTGCGCCTCGATCCCGAAGCCCCGCACCAGCGGGACCAGGTCCTCGTGCCCGTACAGGCTGAGGATGGACTGGCTGCGTCCCGCCGACGCCCACTCCGCCAGCAGCTCCACCGCGCCCTCGGCGAGCCCGCACCGCACGTGGTGCTCGGTGTAGTGGCGGTGGAAGGTGGCGTCCATCAGCTCCCACTCGGCCGCGCTGGGCAGCCGCCCCATCAGCCGCTCGTAGAACTTGGGCACCGGCACGCAGTACAGCTCCCGGTACCGCTCCAGCGTGAGCGGTTCCAGGCCCAGCTCGGCGAAGGCGGCGTTCGTCGCCCCGATGACCGCGTCGACGTCGTGGAACAGCGTGCCGTTCCAGTCCCAGACGATGTGCGCGTCCTTGTGCGTCCCCATGCCCGAGAACGTACCCGCCCGGACTGACATCCGGGGAAACCGCGGGTCAGCCCACCAGGTTGGGGATCTCCTGGGTGGCGTACCAGAGCAGCTCGTGGTCCTCCGCCCCGTCCACCGTGAACCGCGCGTCGTCGTCCCCGCCGTCCGCCGCGGGCAGCGCGTCCGCGGCGGCCGCCACGTCCGCCTCCGCGTCCGCCGCGTCCACGTGCACCGCGGCCGCCTCGGACAGCCGTACGCCGCCGGCGACCCGCACCTCGCCGAGGGCGGCCGGGTCGAGACTCCGGTCGGGGTCGGTCGAGACGGCGCCGTCGGGCACGTCCACGGCGACCACGACCCGGCGCCGCGGCGCACCAGCGTCCGCCGCCAGCAGCCGCAGGGAGGCCAGCGCGGCGCGGCCGAGCGCGGCGTACTCCAGCTCCTCGAGGTCGTCGGAGAGGTACCACTCGCGCAGCGCGGGCGTCACGGCGTACGCGAGGAGCGGCCCGCCGCCCAGCGCACCCGTCCGGTACGCCTCGGCGAGCCCGGGGAGGGTCAGGGGGACGTAGACGCGCATGGTCGGCCGCTTTCGTGTGGTCGGGGCTGCGAAGGGGCCTTCAGGATACGTGCGGCGTCCCCCATCGGGTCTCCGCCCGCGCCTTCGACGGCGTCCACCTCCGTCCGGGAATTCACCCGGCGCGTCCGCCCGGGTACGGCGTCGAGGGCTCCGCCGTCACCCTGATAGGTGAACTTTCCCGCCGCCTCCGCCCGCCCTGCGCCTGCTTGCCGTCGCGCCGCACCGCCCCGTAGAAGATCCCCGAACGAGAAGTTACCGCCCGGTATCACCCGGCTCCCCGGCCGGCCCGGGCCCGTCGAACGGGGTCCCATGTACAAGGTCATGACCCGGGCTCAGCACCGCCCCGGCACCCGTCCCCCCATCCGCCGCGACTCCCGCCGCCCCGGCGGCACCGCTTCCCCCCGCCCGGCCGCGGAAAGGCCCACCCCCGCCCCTTCCCCCGCCGAAGGCCGACCGTCCACCACCACGCTCCCCGGCAGCACCGTCCCACCCACCACGCCCCCTGCCGAAGGCCGCCCTTTCCCTGCCGAAGGCCGCCCCTCCCCCACCGCTGGCACACCCCGCCCACCCGCAGGAAGGACCGCACACGTCCCGTCCCCCGACGGAAGCCACCCTTCCCCCACCACCGCCGTACCCCGCCCACCCGCGGGAAGGACCACACACGTCCCCTCCCTCGACGGAAGCCGCCCCTCCCCCACCTCCAGCACACCCGCAGGAAGGACCACACGCGTCCCCTCCCCCGACGGAAGCCGCCCCTCCCCCACCGGCACCACCCCGCCCCGCGTCCCCACCCGGGGCCCCGTCACCGTCACGTCCCCCGGCGGGAAGGACCGCCCGTCCTCCGCCTCCGCCCCCACCCGCCCCGCCGACAACCGCCCGCCGATCCTCACGGGCCGACGCCGACGCCCCGCCGGCGTCCCGGTCCCCGCGACCGGGCGCCGAAGGCCCCTGTCCGCCGACGAGGCGGCCTCCGTCCGGGCCGCGCGGGCCGTTCCCGCCGCTGCCGCCCGGCCCCCGGCCGGGTTCTCGCCCCCGGACGCCCCCGGTACGGCACACGAGGCCCCCCGCCGCCCCGCGGTCCCCCAGCCCCGCCCCACCGACCGTTTCGCCGAGCTGCTCCTCGCCGTCCTCAGCGGCCAGCGCCCCGTGCACGCCATGCTGCGGCACACCGCCGGCCGGGCCTACGACGAGCTCGTGCTGCTCGCCGAGCGCGGCCCCCTGCGCACCCGGGGTGTCCGCCCCGTCGTACGGGACATCGGCTGGTTCGAGCCCCGCGAGGGCGCCATCGAGGCGTTCGCCCGGATCGGGGCCGGGGACAGGCTGCGCGCCATGGCCTTCCGGCTGGAACGGGGCCGGGACCTGCGCTGGCGCTGCACCGCGGTGGAGCTGGGCGGCCCCCGCCCGCACACCCGCTGAGGACCCGCGCGAGCAACGCCCGAGGGCCGGGCACCCCTGGGGTGCCCGGCCCTCGGCCTGCTCACAGCCGCTCCCCGTGGAGCGACGCTCACTTCTTGCGGCGACGCCCGCCCTTCGCCTGCTTGCGGCGCTCCGCGCGCGTGAGGCCGTCCGCCTCGGAGCGCACCGGCTCGTCGTCGGTGGCGAAGTCGCCCTCGACGGTGCCGCCCTCACCGTCCACCGTCGGCGCGGAGAAGTGCAGGTTCCGCCGCTGCGGGGCGTCGAGCCCCTTCGCGCGGATCTCCGGGCGGGGCCCCGCCTGCGCGGGCACCGCGTCCCTCTTCTCCAGGTCGGCGACCGGCTTGGCCTCCTCGACCGGCACCTCCTCGACCTGCTGCTCGACCTGGACCTCCAGGTTGAACAGGTAGCCGACGGACTCCTCCTTGATGCCCTCCATCATCGCGGTGAACATGTCGAAGCCCTCGCGCTGGTACTCGACCAGCGGGTCCTTCTGCGCCATCGCGCGCAGGCCGATGCCCTCCTGGAGGTAGTCCATCTCGTAGAGGTGCTCGCGCCACTTGCGGTCCAGGACCGACAGCACGACCCGGCGCTCCAGCTCACGCATGATCTCGGAACCGAGCTGCGCCTCACGGGCCTCGTACTGCGCGCGGATGTCGTCCGAGATGGACTCGGAGATGAACTCGGCCGTCAGCCCGGCCCGGTCACCGGCCGCCTCCTCCAGCTCCTCGATGGTGACGCTCACCGGGTACAGCTGCTTGAACGCGCCCCACAGCCGGTCCAGGTCCCAGTCCTCGGGGAAGCCCTCGGCGGTCTCCGCCCGGACGTAGGCGTCGATCGTGTCGTCCATGAAGTGCTGGATCTGGTCCTGCAGGTCCTCGCCCTCCAGGACACGGCGCCGCTCGCCGTAGATGACCTCACGCTGCCGGTTGAGGACCTCGTCGTACTTCAGGACGTTCTTGCGCGTCTCGAAGTTCTGCGTCTCCACCTGCGACTGCGCGGACGCGATCGCGCGCGTGACCATCTTGTTCTCGATCGGCACGTCGTCCGGCACGTTCGCCATGGACATCACGCGCTCGACCATCTGCGCCTTGAACAGCCGCATCAGGTCGTCACCGAGCGAGAGGTAGAAGCGGGACTCGCCCGGGTCGCCCTGACGGCCGGAACGACCGCGCAGCTGGTTGTCG
The DNA here is from genome assembly GCF_044390325.1 of Streptomyces sp. NPDC018964. Taxonomy (NCBI): domain Bacteria; kingdom Bacillati; phylum Actinomycetota; class Actinomycetes; order Kitasatosporales; family Streptomycetaceae; genus Streptomyces; species Streptomyces sp. NPDC018964. The sequence continues at coordinate 18,730 of NZ_JBIRYZ010000002.1, read as the reverse complement.
ATGCGCCGCGACTCGTGCCGCTCGGTGCCGAGGACGTACAGGCCGCCGATCCTCTCGACCTCTTCCTTCTCGGCCTTGACCGCCGCCTCGGCCCGCTCGAGGGCCTCGGGCAGGGCGTGCGCCCACTCCTCGATGTGCTCCTCGGGGTCGAGGCCGCGCTGGCGCAGCTCCGCCTCGGCGAGGTCCTCGGGGTTGCCGCCGAGCTTGATGTCCGTACCACGGCCGGCCATGTTGGTGGCCACGGTGACACTGCCCTTGCGGCCGGCCTGGGCGACGATCGACGCCTCCCGCTCGTGGTGCTTGGCGTTCAGCACCTCGTGCTGGATGCCGCGCTTGCTGAGCTGCTGCGAGAGGTACTCGGACTTCTCCACCGAGGTCGTGCCGACGAGGATCGGCTGGCCCTTGCGGTGCTTCTCCTCGATGTCGTCGACGACCGCCTCGAACTTGGCGACCTCGGTGCGGTAGATCAGGTCCGACTGGTCCTTGCGGATCATCGGCCGGTTGGTCGGGATGGGCACCACGCCGAGCTTGTAGATCTGGTGGAACTCGGCGGCCTCGGTCATCGCCGTACCGGTCATGCCGGACAGACCCGGCTGCTCCTTGCCGTCGTGGTCGTGGCGCTTGTAGAGGCGGAAGAAGTTCTGCAGCGTGATCGTGGCGAGCGTCTGGTTCTCGTCCTTGATCGGCACCGCTTCCTTCGCCTCGATGGCCTGGTGCATGCCCTCGTTGTAGCGGCGGCCGGCGAGGATACGGCCGGTGTGCTCGTCCACGATCATGACTTCGTCATCGATGATGACGTAGTCCTTGTCCTTCTTGAAGAGCTCCTTGGCCTTGATGGCGTTGTTCAGGTAGCCCACCAGCGGGGTGTTCACCGACTCGTACAGGTTGTCGATGCCCAGCCAGTCCTCGACCTTGGCGACACCGGACTCGTGGATGGCGACCGTGCGCTTCTTCTCGTCGACCTCGTAGTCGCCGGTCTCCTCGATGCCCTTGAGCGGGTTGCCGGGCTCGCCGCGCTTGAGGCGCTTGACCAGCTTGGCGAAGTCGCCGTACCACTTGGTGGCCTGGTCGGCCGGGCCGGAGATGATCAGCGGCGTACGGGCCTCGTCGATGAGGATGGAGTCGACCTCGTCGACGATGGCGAAGTTGTGCCCGCGCTGGACGAGCTCCTCCTTGGACCACGCCATGTTGTCGCGCAGGTAGTCGAAGCCGAACTCGTTGTTCGTGCCGTAGGTGATGTCGCAGGCGTACTGCTCGCGGCGCTGGGCCGGCGTCATGTTGGCGAGGATGCAGCCGACGCTCAGGCCGAGGAAGCGGTGGACGCGGCCCATCATCTCGGAGTCGCGCTCGGCCAGGTAGTCGTTGACCGTGATGATGTGGACGCCCTCACCGGACAGGGCGTTCAGGTAAGCGGGCAGGGTGCCGACGAGCGTCTTGCCCTCACCGGTCTTCATCTCGGCCACGTAGCCCATGTGCAGGGCGGCGCCGCCCATGATCTGGACGTCGTAGTGCCGCTGGCCCAGGACGCGCCGGGCGGCCTCGCGGACGGTGGCGAACGCCTCGGGGAGCAGGTCGTCCAGGCTCTCACCGTCGGCGTACCGCTGCTTGTACTCATCGGTGAGGGCCCGCAGCTCGGCGTCGGAGAGGCCTTCGAAGTCCTCTTCGATGGAGTTGACCTGGTCCGCGATGCGGTGCAGCTTGCGCAGGATCTTGCCTTCGCCTGCACGCATGATCTTCGAGAGGACGGACACGGGGGTTGGTCTCCTTGCCGGTCGGGCCTGGGACGGTCGGTTTCCATTTCACTGACTGAGCAACGGCCATCGTATGCGAGGACCCCGCCACGCCGGGAGGTCTGCCGCGGGGTGACCATCGGCTGCTTCCTGTCCGTTTCACGGCTGCTTCGGAAAGGACAACGTCCGGGCCGCCCGGATGGTGCCGCCTCACGCCGTCGAATTCCGCGAAGGGTGATCACCCCCTCACGCACCGCGAAAGGGATGGCGCCGTTCATCCCGCGCGCGCAGAATCGGCCGATGGAACCCGTCACGCTCACCACCGACCGCCTCCTGCTGCGCACGGTCGGCCCGCAGGAGACCGAGGCCGTGTACGCGATCTGCCAGGACCCGGACATCCGGCGCTGGACCACGATCCCCTCCCCGTACCTGCCCGAGCACGCGCGGGGTTTCACGGAGCGGATCGTGCCCGACGGCTGGGCCGACGGTTCGATGTTCACCTTCGGCGTCTTCCTGCCCACCGGGGAGCTCACGGGCATGCTCGGCATCACCATGCGCTCCCTGGGGACGGGCGAGATCGGCTTCTGGTGCGCGAAGGAGCACCGCGGCAACGGCTACATCACCGAGGCCGTCCTCGCCGCCTCCCGCTGGGCCTTCACCCGGATGTCGGTCGACCGCGTGGAGTGGCGCGCGGAGGTGGGCAACACCGCCTCCCGCGCGGTGGCGGAGCGCGCGGGCTTCACCATCGAGGGCGTCCTGCGTTCCTCGCTCAGCAACAAGGGAGTGCTGCGGGACGGCTGGGTGGGTTCCCTGCTCCCGTCCGACCTGGGACTTCCCTCCACGACGCCCTACGTTCCCGGACGGGGATGACCCCCGGGCCCACCGCCGATGTCAGTGGCGCCCCCTATCGTTCGGACGCATGACGACCCTTCCGCGTCCCACCACGGAACTGACGGCAGACGAGGCCCGCCGCATCGTCCTGCGGGCCCAGGGGTTCCTCGGCGCCCCGGACCGCCGCTCGGGTGTCCGGGGCGTCCTCCGCCACCTGGGTGCGGTGCAGCTCGACACCATCTCCGTCCTCGCCCGCTCCCACGAGCTCATCCCGTACGCCCGTCTGGGCGCCGTGGGGCGCCGGACCGTGGAGGAGGCGTACTGGAAGCAGGCGTCCCGGCCGCCGCACGCCTTCGAGTACTGGTCGCACGCCGCGTGCGTCCTCCCCGTCGAGGAGTGGCCGCACTTCGCCTTCCGCCGCCGCGCCTACCGCGCCCGCCCGCACTGGGGCCACGACCTCCCCGACGGCGTGTACGACCAGGTGATCAAGCAGCTGCGCGCGGAGGGCCCCCTGACGGCCACGGAGCTGGGCGGCGCCAAGCGCACCAGCGAGTGGTGGGACTGGTCCGGTACCAAGGTCGCCGTCGAGCGCGCCCTGATGTACGGCGAGGTGGTGTGCGTCGAGCGCCGCGGCTGGAAGCGGGTCTACGACCTCGCCGAGCGGGCGATCCCCGCGGAGCTGCTGCACGACGAGCTGGACGACGCCGAGTGCCTGCGCCGTCTGGTCCGCCTGGCCGGCCGGTCCCTCGGCGTGGGGACGCGCGCGGACATCGCCGACTACCACCGCCTCAGGGGAGAGCAGGTCGACGCGGTGATCGGCGACTCGGGCCTGGTCCCGGTCACGGTGGAGGGCTGGTCCAAGCCCGCCTGGGCCGATCCCGCGGCCCTGGCGACACCGCCGCGCGGCCGGCACCGTACGACGCTGCTGTCCCCGTTCGACTCCCTGATCTGGGAACGGGCGCGCACGGAACGGATCTTCGGCTTCACCCACCGTCTGGAGGCCTACGTGCCCAAGCCCAAGCGGGTGCACGGCTACTTCGCGATGCCCGTCCTCGCGGGCGGCCGGCTCGTCGGCCGGGTCGACCCGGCCCGTGAGGGCCGCACGCTGGTGGCCAAGCAGGTCACGCTGGACGGCCGCAAGGCGGTCCCCGCCGTGGCCCAGGCCCTGGTGGAGGCGGCGGGCTGGGTGGACTGCACGGACGTGCGCGTGGAGCGGGTCGACGCACCGGAGCTGCGCGAGGCCCTCACCCTGGAGCTCGCCCGGGCCCTGGCCTGACGCGGGGCGCCGTCACCGGATCTCGAGGATCTTCTCCCGCATCGCGTAGACCACTGCTTCCATCCTGGAATGCAGCTGGAGCTTCTCCAGGATGTTGCGCACGTGGTTCTTCACGGTGTTCTCGGAGATGAACAGTTCCTTGGCGATGTCGCGGTTGTTCATTCCCGTGGCCACCAGCTTGAGGACTTCGAGTTCACGGTCCGTCAGCCGGGGCGCGGGCACCAGCCGGCGCTCGTCGGTGCGCTGGATCATCGACTTGAACTCGGTGAGCAGTTTCGACGCCATGGACGGGCTGATCTGCGACTGTCCGTCGGCCACCGCGCGAATGGCGGTGGCCACCTCGTCCGTGGAGATCTCCTTGAGGAGATAACCGGTCGCGCCCGCCTTGATGGCGTCGTAGAGGTCGGCCTCCTCGTCGCTGATCGTCAGCATGATGATCTTCGCGCTGGGGGCGACCTCCTTGATGGAGGTGCACGCCTCGATCCCGCCCCGCTTGGGCATCCGCACGTCCATCAGGACGATGTCGGGCAGCAGGTCGGCCGCCTTCTCCACCGCCTCGGCGCCGTCTCCCGCCTCGCCGATGACCTGGATGTCCTCCTCGGCCTTGAGCACGATCTCCAGTCCGCGGCGGAACAGCGCGTGGTCGTCCACCACAAGGACTCTGATCGGCTCCTTGCGTGGAGTGTCCGCGTCCGGGCCCATGCCGACGACGCCGTCGTCGGCGCTCTCGTCACGCATCGGTCCGAAGCTGTCCGCCATCGTTCCTCCCCCTGAAGGCTGTGGCCTGTGGTCCTGACCATCGCCAACCCAAGGCAACGGCCCACCGATTGGGCCGCTGCCACCATGATTCCATGCCCCGTCGACACCGGAGTGCCGGTGCGTGCGCCCAGTGGTCGCACACCGGTGCCCCTGGGGGCGCACGCGCGCACCAGGGGCACCGGCTCGGCCGTCACGCGGCGGGTCAGCCGCCGAGCGTCCCGCCCGCCTCGGGGGACTGCGTCTGGGTGACCATCGTGTCCGTGCTGAGGTGGATCACACCGTAGTCGTAGGCGTGCCGCCGGTAGACGACGCTGGGTTCCTTGGTCTCGGAGTCGATGAACAGATAGAAGTCGTGCCCGACCAGCTCCATCTCGTAGAGAGCCTGATCGAGGGTCATGGGCGCCGCCACGTGGGTCTTCTCACGGACGATCAGGGGTCCTTCGCCCTGGACCTCCAGGGAGCCGATCTTCTTGGTGGGGACGGCTTCCCGCTCTTCCGTGACGGAGCCCGCACCGGCCCCGTTGAGTGTCGCCGCGCCCGGGACGTGGGCGGGGACCTCGGCCGCCGAGATCCTGCGCGCACCGCGCCGCGAGAAACGCTTGTCGTGCTGCTTGCGCAGCCGGGCGTCCAGTTTCTCCGCTGCCAGGTCGAGCGCCGCGTACGGATCGCTCGCCGCTGCCTCCGCCCGGATCACCGGACCGCGGGAGCGGAGCGTGATCTCCACCCGGTCACTGCGGTCGGCCTGTCGGGGGTTGGGCTCCTTGGACACCTCGACGTCGAGGCTGATCACCTTGCCATCGAGCTTCTGGATCTTCTCCAGGTTCAGCTTCTCGGCCACGTGCTTCCGGAACCGCTCGGGCACCTCGGTCTTGCGGCCCTTGACGACGATGTCCACGCAGAACTCCGTTCCCGGATCACTCCGCCTCGGTGCGGAGCGTCTCCCTTTTGCACCAGGTTCCGGTGACGCCCGGAACCTCGGACTCGGTGACGTCCACCTCCTCCCCCATGGGCGAGATCTCCATTCCACCGGCACGGGTGACAATGAGAAACCCGCAGCACGGCAATCGGATTCGAGAGGTGTGGCCTGCGGCTTTCCCTCACAACCGAACATATCTCGCCCGGACGGATGTCGTCACCCTCTACCGCGTCATACCTCCATTCTGCTGAATTGGTCCTCTCATTACCTGCAACGACGCACGTTCTCAGTCAGTTCCGGTTTATTTCGAAAGCGTCCGGAGACGCCGCGACGACGGCCGCGCACATCCCGTCGATGATCCCGTCGGCGCTGTCCGCGCCCGCCGTGACCGGCGACCGTCCGGACCGCCGGCCCGCCCACTGTTGAGCTGGTCCGTCCCGCTGTTCCCCTCTCCCTTCCCACGTCTCCCCCCAGTACACGGACGCGGGCCCCGGAATACTCGATCCGACGTCCCGGTCGGGCGGCCCGGCCCACGACCGCGCCCGCACGGCACGCGCGGCCTCGGCCAGCGACGCCCCGGTCGTCATCAGGTCGTCGACCAGGACGACCCGGCCCGCCGAGAGCAGCCGGCCACAGCCCGGGGCCACCGTCAGCGCGCCCGCGAGATTGGCCAGCCGCTGCCGGGAGCCGAGCCCCGACTGATCGGCCACGTCCCGTCGCTGCCGCAGTGCGGGGAGCACTCGTGCGGGTACCCCCGCCCGCCGCAGCTCACCCGCCGCCGCGTACGCGATTCGCCGGGCGGGATCGTGCCCGCGCGCCCGCACCGCCCGCCGCGCGGAGGGCACGGGGACGAGCAGCACCGGGCGGCCGCCCGCACGCGGCGCACGGACCGCTCCCAGCCCTGCCCGCACCGCTCCCGCCAGCGCCTCGCCGAGCGGCCCGGAGAGGGCCAGGGCACCCCGCTCCTTGTGCGCCAGCAGCGTGGCGCGCACCTCGTCCGCGTACCGGGCCGCCGCGTGCACCGACGGCAGCCCGGCAGGCTCGGGCACCGGCCGCACCCGGCACGGCCCGGCCCCGCTCAGCTCCGTACGGCACCGGGCGCAGAGCACCGTACGAGGTCTGCCGCAGCCGCCGCACTCGGCCGGGAGCACCAGGTCGGTGAGGTCCTGCCACCAGTCCCGCATGGGACCACTGTGCCAACGCCCTCCGCACCCGGCCACCCCTGTGGACGACCCGGGGGACGGGCCCGGCCGGACCGGCTCACCCCGGATAGACCGGCGCGGTCCCCTCCGCCACCTTCTGCCACTGCGCCCCCGAGGGCAGCCGTACGATCCCGTCCACCGAGTAGGCCATCAGCGGCACCTGTTCGTCCTCGGAGGCGGTGACGGCCTTGACCCCGGTCAGGGCTGCGGGCGGCGGCACGTCCGGCGTGGAACCGTCGACCTCGACGTACTTCATCTGCTCCACGCCTCCCTGCTCGCGTCCGACCACCACGAGCCGGCTGTCCCCGGCCCAGGACATGGCCGTGACGTGCTCCAGCTCCGGCGTCGCGGAGCGCGGGTCCAGCACGGTGACCGCCGGCCGCTCGTCCGTCCCACCGCTCCGGTCGATCCGCCCGACCATCAGGGAACGCCGGTCGTCCTTCTCCACGACGAGCGCGATGCGCACCCCGTCCGCGGCCACCCGTACCGCCCGCACCCGGCCGTCCAGTCCCGGCGTCCGCACCTGGACCGGCTCGTCCTCGCCCTCCTCCAGGAGGTACAGCCGCGGGTCGGCGGGGTTGCTGTCGGCCACCCAGAGTCCGCCCTGCGCGTCCCAGCTGGGCGTGGTCAGCCTGTCCTCCTCGCTCTTGCCCGTGCTGCGCAGCACGGGCTCGCCGAGGGAACTCCCCGTCACCAGCGAGGAGACGAAAAGCGACCCGCCGTCGGCGGCGACCCCGGCCGCGGTCCGCTCGTCCCGGGCGACCGCCACCGACCGCAGCTCCTCCTCGCCCTCGCCCAGCGCCCCGGGCACCGGCGCGGGCTCGGTGTCGCTGCTGCCCGCGGCGAGCCGCACGAGCCGGTGGCCGTCGTCGACGAAGTACAGGTGGTCGGGCCGGTCCAGCGCGCCCCGGGTGGCCACGGTCTCGGCGCCCTCCTGGGCGAGCGAGCACAGCTGCCCGCCGTCGGCCCGCAGCTCCACCTCGTCCACGGCGGGGCTGAGCGTGCGCAGCGTGAACAGCAGCTGGGCCGCCATCTCCTCGCACCGGCCGGTGCCGACCTCGGCCGCCTTGTCGTTGAGCGGCACGGTCAGCCTGCCCCGATCGTCCGGGGTCAGCGGGCCGGCGCCCTTCCGCAACGCCGTCCCCGCGGGGAAGCCGGTCCTGACGGCGGGCTCCAGCCAGGTCGTGGGCCCTTCGATGAGGGAACGCACCATCTGGGTCGTGGGGTCCACGTGACTGCGCACGTAGACGGGGTCGGCGACCGTCATCGGCGGCGATCCCGCGTCGTCCGACGCGAAGTAGTACTTGTTGACGGACATGTAGTTGCGCTGGAAGTCCGACTTGCCCATGACGACGCCCTGCGGCACCGCGTCGATGCGCCACTGCTCGGTCTTGGCGTCCTTCGTGAGGTGCACCAGCTCGTCGTAGGACCCGGTGGCCGGCGCGTACGACTGCTGCGCGTCCACCGTGGCGACCTTGGTCCCGGTCAGCGTGTAGGACAGGGAGCCGGTGTCCCGCCGGTCCGGGCTGTCGGCCTGGGCACCCGGCCCGTTCGCCAGCACGGTGGTGGACAGCTCCGGCTTCCAGGTCTTCGCCGCCTCCCGGGTCAGGTACTGGCGCGCGGTCTTGTAGTCGGGGTCGTCACTGGTCAGCGCCTCCAGGAAGCCCTGCACGATCTGCGTGGGGGTGGCGTCCTCACTGGGCGGCATGGCGAACACCCGCACCTGCGCGTCCTGCCGCGGCGTCGACTCCACACCCCTCAGGTCCCCGCTGTCGGGCATCGAGGCGCACCCGGCCAGCAGAACGACCCCACCGGCGGCGTACGCCACCGCCCGCACCGGTGTCCCCCGGCCGCGTTCACCGCCGCCCACGCGAAGCCTCCCCGTCCCTGTCCGCATTCCGCGCCACCCTCCGACCGTCCTCGTCACCGGCCGCCCCGGCCCCGCGCTCCGGCTCCCGGCCGTGACCACCGGCCGTATCCGGCCCCGGGCCGTCGCCGCTCCCCGCGGCCGACGCCCCCGAGTCCCTGCCACCGCCGGCGTCCGGCTCCCGCACGGAGCCACCGTGCCCGGCCCACGCCTCCCGGCCCGCGACGTCGCCGCTCGCGGCGGAAACCTCCATGCCCCCGTCGCGTCCGTCGTCCGTCCGTCCTCCGGAACCGCCGCCGGTCTCCGGGAACCCGTCGCCGCCGTCCGCGGCCGTGCTCCGCGCCCCCGGGGTCGTCCGTGTGCCGCCCGTCCGTGCCGGTGGGGCGGGCCGGGCCACCACGCGTGCGCCGTTGCCGGGCAGCGCGGTGGGGTCGGCCGTCGGGGCTGCGGCCGCCGGCCGCAGCGCGAACGGATCCCGCGCCGGCCCGTCGGTACCCGCCTGCCGCGCCGACACCATCGCGTGCTTCCCGTCGTCCCCGTCGCCGCGCGGCGGACCGGCGGCGTCCGGTCCGCGGTCGCGCCGCGCGTCCTTGGGCTCCAGCGGTATCGGCGACCCCCTCAGCGGCTCGTCCGCGGTCCTGGGCAGCGTCAGCCGGAACTGCGAGCCGCCGCCCGGCTCGCCCCACGCCTGGAGCCAGCCGCCGTGCAGCCGCGCGTCCTCCAGGGCGATGGACAGCCCCAGCCCCGTACCGCCGGTGGTGCGCGCGCGTGCCGGGTCGGCCCGCCAGAAGCGGCTGAAGACCCGGGTCGCCTCTCCGGGCTTGAGCCCGACGCCGTAGTCGCGCACCGCCACCGCCACCGCCCCGCCGGCCGCGGCGAGCTTGACGACGACGTCCCTGCCCTCGCCGTGCTCCACCGCGTTGACGACCAGGTTGCGCAGCACCCGCTCCACGCGCCGCGCGTCGGCCTCGGCGACGACGGGCTGCTGGTCGCCGACGGTCCTGATCCGCGTGCCCTTGCGCTCGGCGAGCGGCTCCGCCCCGCTGACCACCCGCCGCACGACCTCGCGCAGGTCGATCGGCTCCGCCTCCAGCGCCGCCGCGCCCGCGTCGAACCGGCTGATCTCCAGCAGGTCCGCGAGCAGTGACTCGAACCGGTCGATCTGGTCGGCGAGCAGCTCCGCCGACCGCGCGGTCACCGGGTCGAAGTCCTCGCGCGCCTCGTGGATGACGTCCGCGGCCATCCGTACGGTCGTCAGCGGCGTCCGCAGCTCGTGCGACACGTCCGACACGAACCGGCGCTGCATCCGCGACAGGTCCTCGAGCTGGTTGATCTTCAGCTGGAGGTTCTGCGCCATCTTGTTGAACGCCTCGCCGAGCCGCGCGATGTCGTCCTCGCCGGTGACCTTCATCCGTTCCTGCAGCCGCCCGGCGGAGAGCCGCTCGGCGATCCCGGCCGCCATCCGCACCGGCGTGACGACCTGGCGCACCACGAGCCAGGCGATCGCCCCGAGGAGTACGACGACGAACAGCCCGGCGGTCGCCAAGGTGCCCTTGACCAGGCTCAGCGACTTCTCCTCCTGGGTGAGGGGGAAGAGGTAGTACAGCTGGTACGGGTCGCCGTTGGGGTCGTTGACCTGCTTGCCGATGACCAGGCCGGGCTGGGACTCCTTCTTGGTGCCGTAGACGATGCGCGTGTAGCTCTGGGCCGCCGACGCGCTGGTGTCGATCCTCTCCCGCAGCTCCGCCGGCACGCTCGCCGTCGGGTTGACCTCACCGGAGGCGCGCGGTCCGCGCCCGCTGCCGCTCTCGTAGCCCGCGGGCAGGGTCACCACGTCGAAGGCGCCCTGTCCACCGCTGGAGAGCGACTCCACCAGGTCGCTCATCCACTGGATGACGCTCTGTGAGGGACGGCCGTCCACCGCGGTGCCGTCGCCGCCCGTGACGCTCACGGCCTCCTCGGCCTGCTGCTTGGCCACCGCGAATCCGCCGGTGGCCTGGCTCTGCGACGCCTTCACCTTGGCGTCCAGCAGACCGTTGCGCACCTGGCCGATGACGACGAAGCCCAGCAGCAGGACCACGCCCAGCGACATCAGCAGCGTGGTGACGACGACCTTGAGCTGGATGTTGCGCCGCCACAGCCGCATGACGGGCAGCAGCGGCCGGCGCACCCAGCGCACGAACAACCGGATCACCGGACTGCCCTGGACCCCGCCCCGCAGCAGTCCGCTGTCGAGCAGGCGCCCCCAGCGGGAGCCCGGAGCCTTCCGGCCGACAGGCCGCCCCGGACGGCCCCCGGACCGGCCGGGCGCCGAAGCGGCACTGTCCCCGGGCACGTCAGCTCGGTCCTGCCTTGTATCCGACACCACGGACGGTCACCACGATCTCCGGCTTCTCCGGGTCCTTCTCGACCTTGGAGCGCAGCCGCTGCACGTGCACGTTCACCAGCCGGGTGTCCGCCGCGTGGCGGTAGCCCCAGACCTGTTCGAGGAGCACCTCGCGCGTGAACACCTGCCACGGTTTGCGGGCGAGCGCGACCAGCAGGTCGAACTCCAGCGGCGTCAGCGCGATCGACTGCCCGTCCCGCTTCACGGAGTGCCCGGCCACGTCGATCACCAGGTCACCGATGGCGAGCTGTTCCGGCGTCGGCTCCTCCGACCTGCGCAGCCGCGCCCGGATACGGGCCACCAGCTCCTTCGGCTTGAACGGCTTCACGATGTAGTCGTCGGCCCCGGACTCCAGGCCCACCACGACGTCGACGGTGTCGCTCTTCGCCGTGAGCATCACGATCGGCACCCCGGACTCCGCCCTGATCAGGCGGCACACCTCGATGCCGTCCCGGCCGGGCAGCATCAGGTCCAGGAGTACAAGATCGGGCTTGGCCTCACGGAAAGCGGCCAGCGCCTTGTCGCCGTCGGCTACGAAAGACGGCTCAAAACCTTCACCGCGCAGCACGATGCCGAGCATCTCGGCCAGTGCGCTGTCGTCGTCGACGACAAGGACTCGTCCCTTCATAAACGACATCATCCCATTAGCTCATCGTGACCTGGCGTGACCTGGCACACAGCGCGGCCAGAGCCCCGGCGGTCACGGGCGAAACGGCACCCTCTTCGGTGACGATCGCCGTCACCAGCTCCGGTGGCGTCACGTCGAACGCCGGGTTGTACGCCTGGGTCCCCAGGGGCGCCACCGGGATCCCCCCTCCCGCTTCCGTTCCGGCCACCGGCACCTGTGGTGCCGTGACCTCCGTCACCTCGTGCCCAGGACGCTGCTCGACCTCGATGGACGCCCCGTTCGGCGTCCCCGGGTCCACCGTCGTCACCGGTGCCACCACGATGAACGGCACATGGTGGTACCGCGCGAGCACCGCGAGCGGATAGCTCCCCACCTTGTTCGCCACCGATCCGTCGGCCGCGATGCGGTCCGCGCCGACGAGCACCGCGTCCACCTCGCCCGCCGCGAACAGCGATCCCGCCGCGTTGTCGGTGAGCAGGGTGTACGCCATGCCGCTGCGGGCCGCCTCGTACGCCGTCAGGCGAGCACCTTGCAGCAACGGACGCGTTTCGTCCACCCACAGGCGCCGAAGCCGTCCCGCCCGGTGCGCCGCCAGCGCCACCGCGAACGCCGTCCCCTCACCGCCGGACACCAGCGAACCGGTGTTGCAGTGCGTGAGGATCCGGTGCCGGCCGCCGGGCAGCAGCTCGTCGAGGAGCGCCAGCCCGTGCTCGGCCATCCGGGCACTGGCCTCGGCGTCCTCCCGGTGCAGCTGCCGTGCCGCGGCCAGCGCGGCCCCGGCCGCCTGCCGGGCGTCCCCGCCGCGGGCGAGGACGGCCCGGTGGGCGGAGTGCGCGCGGCGCACGCCGACGGCGAGGTTCACCGCGGTGGGCCGGGCGCTCTCCAGCGCCGACGCCGCGTCGTCCACGTCGTAGCCCCGTACGGCGGCGAGCGCGACGCCGTAGGCTCCCGCGATGCCCAGCAGAGGGGCACCGCGCACCGCGAGCGAGCGGATCGCCTCCACCAGCGCCGGCGCGTCCGTACAGACGAGTTCGACCTCCTCGGCAGGCAGCCTCGTCTGGTCGAGCAGGACCAGGACGGGACCTTCGGGTGGCTCTTCCCAGCGCAGTGCCGGAACATCGGTCGGCCGTGTGTTGTCGCCGCTGTGCGCGTACTGATCAGCCATGCCGCCAGTCTGCCCCCTGTCGCGCGGACAATTGAAGGTACGCAGCCCTCACCTCGGCAGGTCGGTCGGCGACCACCCCATGGCACGATGGCAGCCAAGCCGCCGCGACCGCGGACGGGCACCGTGAAGGAGCGACGATGAACGACACTCCGGGCTGGGCCTCGCCCGGATCCGCCCCGTCCGAAGGACAGGAGCCGGGTGCGTCCGGCCCTGCCGAGCCCGCCGACCGTCCAGGCCCCCAGCACGCCGCCGACCAGCCCCGGCAGCCCGGCCAGGCTCCCCGGGACCCGGGCGTGAAGTGGTCGAAGGAACAGCCACCACCCGGCCAGTGGTCCGCGCCCGCCGGCCCGGCCGGCCCCACGGGCCCCGGCCAGGCTCCCCCGCCCCCGCAGCCCGGCCCGGGCTGGGGCGCCCCGCCGCCCGGCGGTCACGGCGGCGGCCACACAGGCCCCGGCGGCTACGGCGGCTACAGCGGCTGGGGAGGCAACTGGGGCGGCGGCTGGGGAGGCCCCCCGCCCGCGGCCAAGCCCGGCGTCATCCCGCTCCGCCCGCTCGGCGTGGGCGAGATCCTCGACGGCGCCGTCTCCACCATGCGCACCCACTGGCGCACGGTCCTCGGCATCTCGCTGACCGTCGCCGTCCTCACCGAGATCGTCGTCGTGCTGCTCCAGGGCCTCGCCCTGGACACCTCCAGCACCGCGGTCCTCAACGACCCCAGCGCCACCCTCGGCGAACTGACCGACGCCATGGGCGACGCCCTGCTCAACTCCGGCGTGGTCTTCCTGGTCACCCTGATCGGCACCGTCGCCGCCACCGCCCTGCTCACGACCGTCACCAGCCGCGCGGTACTCGGCAAACCGGTCACCACCGGCGAGGCCTGGCGTGACGCCCGCCCGCAGATCGTCAAGCTGTTCGGCCTGATCTGTCTCCTGCTGCTCATCACCGTCGGCGTCATGGCCGTCGGCGCGCTGCCCGGCTTCCTCGTCACCCTCGCCGCGGGCAGCGACGCGGGCATCGCGCTCACCGTCCTGGGTCTGGTCGGCGCCACGGTCGTCACCCTGTGGCTCATGATCCGCCTGTCGCTGGCCTCGCCGACGCTGATGCTGGAGAAGCAGGGCATCGTGAAGGCGATGAGCCGCTCCGCCAAACTGGTGCGCGGCTCCTGGTGGCGGGTCTTCGGCATCCAGTTGCTCGCGACGATCATCGCGAACGTCGTCGCGTCGATCATCGTCATTCCGTTCACCTTCCTCGCCTCGGCCCTCAGCGGGGACGGCGTCACCGGCTTCCTCAACAGCGCCGGCGGCGACATCGGCTGGACGTTCCTCATCGTCAGCGGCATCGGCTCGGTCATCGGATCCATGATCACGTTCCCGATCACGGCCGGCGTCACCGTGCTCCTCTACGTCGACCAGCGCATCCGCCGCGAGGCCCTCGACCTCGAACTGGCCCGCGCCGCAGGCGTCCAGGGCTACGGCCCCGGCACCACCCCGGGGAGCTGATGGCGTGACCGTCACGGGGGGAGTTCTCACATCCGTACAGGCGCTGCCCGCGGCCGCCGGCACAGCCGTGCACCTGCTGCCGCGCGGCGGCGACGAGCCGCCCGTCACCCTCCCGCGCGACCCCGCGCGGGAGGCGGCCCGGCGTGAGCTGTCCAAGGGCATGTACCACGAGAACGATCCCAGCTGGTTCCAGCAGGGCCTCGACGCCTTCTGGGAATGGGTCGGCAAGCTGTTCGGCGCCGCCTCCACCGCGACGCCCGGCGGCGCACTCGGCCTGATCGTCGTCATCGTGGCCGTGATCGCCGTCCTGGGCGCCCTGTGGTGGCGCCTGGGCACCCCGCGCCGCGGGCCGACCTCGGCCCCCGCCCTGTTCGACGACCGTCCCCGCAGCGCCGCCGAACACCGCGCGGCCGCCGAGGCGCACGCCGCCCAGGGCCACTGGAACCAGGCCGTCCAGGAACGCATGCGGGCCGTCGTCCGCGCCCTGGAGGAACGCGCCCTGCTCGACCTCCGCCCCGGCCGCACCGCCGACGAGGCCGCCGCGGAGGCCGGCCGCGCCCTGCCCGCCCACGCCGCCCGGCTGCACACCGCCGCACGCGCCTTCGACGACGTCACATACGGCGGCCGGGCCGCCACGGAGCAGTCGTACCGCCGGCTCGCCGAACTCGACCACGACCTGGAACGCGCCACACCACAGCTCACGACCAGCGGCGGCAGCACCCACAGCACGGACACTGACACCCGCCGGGGAGCCGCCGGATGACGACCGAGGTCACGCTTCCGCCCACCTCGGCCTCGCCCACCGCACGCCAGGTGTGGACCCGCGCACGAGGCATCGCCCTGGCGCTGGTACTGCTGCTCGCGGCGGCCGTCGCCATCGCCGTGGTCCGCTCCGACGCCCGGCACGGCGAACTCGACCCGCGCTCCGCCGACCCCTACGGCAGCCGCGCCGTCGCCGAACTCCTCGCCGACCGCGGCGTGAACACCCGCGTGGTCACCACCCTCGACGAGGCCACCGCCGCGGCCGGCCCGGAAACGACCCTCCTGGTCGCCGTCCCCGACCTGCTGACCGCACCTCAGCAGTCCCGGCTGCGCTCCGCCACCGCCGGATCCGGCGGCCGCACCGTCCTGGTCTCCGCCGGCAGCGCCTCCGTCGAACGGCTCGCCCCCGGCGTCACCGCCGACCCGGCCACCAGTCTCGACTCCACCCTCTCCCCCGACTGCGACCTGCCCGCCGCCCGCCGCGCGGGCACCGCCGACCTGGGCGGCATCCGCTACACGACCACCCACCTCACCGCCGACGAGTGCTACCCCAGCGAGCGCCTCGCCACCCTGCTGCGCATCCCGGACCCCTCCGGCGACAGCGACGGCGACACCGTCCTCCTCGGCGCACCCGACATCCTCCTCAACGACCGCCTCGACGAGCACGGCAACGCCTCGCTCGCCCTCCAACTCCTCGGCTCCCACCCCCATCTGGTCTGGTACCTCCCCTCGCTCGCCGACGCCTCCGCCACCTCCGAGGAGGGCGAGCGCGGCTTCTTCGACCTGCTCCCCTCCGGCTGGCTGTGGGGCACCCTGCAACTCTTCATCGCGGCAGCCCTGGCCGCCCTGTGGCGGGCACGCCGGCTCGGCCCCCTGGTGCCCGAGAAACTCCCCGTGGCGATCCGCGCCTCCGAAACCGTCGAAGGCCGCGCCCGCCTCTACCGCAAGGCGAACGCCCGCGACCGCGCGGCCACCGCTCTTCGCTCCGCCACCCGCACGCGCCTCGCCCCCCTCGTAGGCATCCCCGTCTCCCAGGCACACGCGCCCGAGGCCCTGCTCCCCGCGCTGTCCACCCACCTCCGGGGCGACGGACAGTCCCTGCACACCCTCCTCTTCGGCCCGCCTCCGGGCGACGACGCCGCACTCATCCAGCTCGCCGACCACCTCGACGCCCTCGAAAGAGAGGTACGCCGTCCATGATGGACCCGACCACTGACAACGCCGCGCACACCGGGGACCCGGCCGCCGCCCGGGCCTCCCTGGAGGCCCTGCGCGCCGAGATCGCCAAGGCCGTGGTCGGCCAGGACCCCGCGGTGACCGGCCTCGTCGTCGCCCTGCTCTGCCGCGGCCATGTCCTCCTCGAAGGTGTTCCCGGCGTCGCCAAGACCCTCCTCGTCCGCGCCTTGGCCGCCGCCCTCGAACTCGACACTAAACGCGTCCAGTTCACCCCCGACCTGATGCCGAGCGACATCACCGGCTCCCTGGTCTACGACGCCCGCACCGCCGAGTTCTCCTTCCAGCCCGGCCCGGTCTTCACCAACCTCCTCCTCGCGGACGAGATCAACCGCACACCCCCGAAGACCCAGTCCTCCCTCCTGGAGGCCATGGAGGAACGCCAGGTCACGGTCGACGGCGCCCCCCGCCCCCTGCCCGACCCCTTCCTGGTCGCCGCGACCCAGAACCCGGTCGAGTACGAGGGCACCTACCCCCTCCCCGAAGCCCAGCTGGACCGCTTCCTCCTCAAACTGACCGTCCCCCTGCCCTCCCGCCAGGACGAGATCGACGTCCTCACCCGCCACACCCAGGGCTTCGACCCGCGCGACCTGAGCGCCGCCGGCGTACGTCCCGTCGCGAACGCCTCCGATCTGGAAGCCGCCCGCCGCGCGGTCGCCGAAATGGCGGTCTCCCCCGAGATCACCGCCTACGTCGTGGACATCTGCCGCGCCACCCGCGAGTCGCCGTCCCTCACCCTCGGCGTCTCCCCGCGCGGGGCCACCGCGCTCCTGTCCACCGCCCGCGCGTGGGCCTGGCTGACCGGCCGCGACTACGTCATCCCCGACGACGTGAAGGCCCTCGCCCTGCCCACGCTCCGCCACCGCGTCCAGCTCCGCCCGGAGGCCGAGATGGAAGGCGTGACGACCGACTCGGTCATCAACGCGATCCTCGCCCACGTCCCCGTCCCCCGTTGATGGCCCTCACCGGACGCGCCGCCCTGCTCGCGGCCCTCGGCTCCCTACCGGTCGGCATCTGGGAACCCGGCTGGACGGGCATCCTCGCCGTCAACGCCCCGCTGGCGGTGGCCTGCGCCTGCGACTTCGCCCTGGCCGCCCCCGTGCGCCGCCTCGGCCTGACCCGCTCCGGCGACACCTCGGTACGCCTGGGCGACACCGCCGACGTCACCCTGACGATCACCAACTCGTCCGGCCGTCCGCTGCGCGCCCGCGTCCGCGACGCCTGGCCCCCCAGCAGCTGGCGGCCCGGCACGGAGGTGACGGCTTCCCGTCACCGCCTGACGATCCCCCCGGGTGAACGCCGGCGCGTCACGACCCGCCTGCGCCCCACCCGCCGCGGCGACCGCCACGCCGACCGCGTCACCATCCGCTCCTACGGCCCCCTCGGCCTCTTCGCCCGCCAGGGCACCCACAAGGTCCCCTGGGCGGTACGCGTCCTCCCGCCCTTCACCAGCCGCAAACACCTGCCGTCCAAACTGGCCCGGCTGCGCGAGCTGGACGGCCGCACGAGCGTCCTGACCCGAGGTGAGGGGACGGAGTTCGACAGCCTGCGCGAGTACGTTCCCGGCGACGACACCCGCTCCATCGACTGGCGTGCCACCGCCCGCCAGTCCGCGGTCGCGGTACGCACCTGGCGTCCCGAGCGTGACCGTCACATCCTGCTGGTCCTCGACACCGGCCGCACTTCCGCGGGCCGTGTCGGTGACGCTCCCCGCCTGGACGCTTCCATGGACGCGGCCCTGCTCCTCGGGGCTCTCGCCTCCCGCGCCGGCGACCGTGTCGACCTCCTGGCCTACGACCGTCGCCTGCGCGCCCTCGTCCAGGGCCGTACGGCGGGCGACGTGCTTCCGTCTCTCGTCAACGCCATGGCCACCCTGGAACCCGAGCTCGTCGAAACCGACGCCCGGGGTCTGACGGCGACGGCACTCCGTACGGCGTCCCGTCGGTCATTGATCGTGCTGCTCACGACCCTGGACGCCGCTCCCATCGAGGAGGGTCTGCTGCCGGTTCTGGCCCAGCTGACCCAGCGCCACACGGTTGTCCTTGCCTCGGTGGCGGACCCGCACATCGCCAGGATGGCCAGGGCCCGCGGAAACACCGACGCGGTGTACGAGGCAGCGGCGGCAGCCCAGGCTCACACGGAACGCGAGCGCACCTCGGAGCAACTCCGCCGCCGTGGCGTCACGGTCGTGGACGCGACTCCGGAAGAATTGGCGCCGGCACTCGCGGACGCGTATCTGGCTTTGAAGGCGGCTGGACGTCTGTGATTCACAGGGGCGGCGGGTCGAGATTTCAAGGGTCCGCTGCCTCTTTTCGAGGGCCCGTTGCCCCTGAAACGCAGAAAGCCCCGCGCCGAAGGGCACGGGGCTTTCTATAAAGATTGTTCGGCGGCGTCCTACTCTCCCACAGGGTCCCCCCTGCAGTACCATCGGCGCTGTAAGGCTTAGCTTCCGGGTTCGGAATGTAACCGGGCGTTT